>JBJEPV010000157.1:0-7324 GCA_051881415.1 Candidatus Fimenecus sp. | reverse complement strand
GGCAACACCCAGGCGCTGAAAAATATAAATATGGAAATCGAGCAAAACACCATCACCGCGCTGATAGGCCCCTCCGGTTGCGGTAAATCCACCTTTTTAAAAACGCTCAACCGGATGAACGATTTGGTGACGGGTGTAAAAATCAGCGGCAAAATCGAATATGCGGGTACAGATATTTATGACCGCGCAGTCGATGTCAATATGCTGCGCCGCGACATCGGTATGGTGTTTCAAAAACCGAATCCGTTCCCGATGAGCATTTATGACAATATCGCGTACGGGCCGCGCACGCACGGCATCAAAAACAAAGCAAAGCTCGACGATATTGTGGAGCGTTCCTTAAAAGACGCGGCAATTTGGGACGAGGTCAAGGACAGATTAAAAAAATCCGCCTTAGGGCTTTCAGGCGGGCAGCAACAGCGGCTGTGTATTGCGCGCGCGCTGGCAGTAGAGCCGAAGGTGCTGTTAATGGACGAGCCGACCAGCGCCTTAGACCCGATTTCGACCTCGAAAATTGAAGACCTTGCAGGCGAACTGAAAAAAAGGTATACTATTATCATCGTCACGCACAATATGCAGCAGGCGGTGCGTATTTCCGACAATACCGCCTTCTTTTTGCTTGGGGATTTGATTGAATACGGCAACACGGAAAAGTTGTTTGCAAATCCGAAAGAACAGCGGACGGAAGACTACATCACGGGGAGGTTTGGTTAATGCGAAACCATTTTGACGAACAGCTCGAACTGTTGAACAGCGAATTGATTGAAATGGGCGCGCTTTGCGAAAAGGTGATTGCCCTTTCTGCCGCGGCGCTGACGGCGGGTGACGCGCAAAGTGCGCGGCAGGTTGCGCCGCTTGACCGCAAAATCGACCAAATGGAACGCAGTATTGAAGCAATATGTCTAAAAATGCTGTTACAGCAACAGCCCGTGGCACGCGATTTGCGGCAGATTTCGGCGGCGCTGAAAATGATAACCGATATGGAGCGTATCGGCGACCAGGCGGAGGATATTGCCGAAATTATTCCTTTTTTAAACGGGCGCACGGGCGCGGAATGTAGGGATATTGACCGTATGGCAAAGGCGACCATTCAAATGGTGACGGACAGTATTGATGCCTATGTGCGAAAAGATACGGCGCTTGCGCAAACCGTATTGCAAAGCGACGATTTTGTGGATGATTGTTTTCAAAAAATCAAACAGTCACTTATCGGTATGATTGCGGAAAACACCGCCGACGGCGAATATGCGCTGGACCTTTTGATGATAGCCAAATATTTTGAGCGTATCGGCGACCATGCCACCAACATTGCGGAATGGGTGCAGTTTTCCGTTACGGGCGTGCACAAAGGAGAAACAGAACTATGATTTGGTGTGTTGACGACGATGACGCCATTCGGGATATTGAGGTATATACCTTACAATCCACGGGCTTTGAAGCGCGCGGATTTCCTGATGGTGCGTCTATGTTCGAGGCTTTGCGAACGGAAAAACCGCAGTTGATTATCATGGATATTATGCTCCCCGGGGAGGACGGCGTGTCGTTGCTGAAAAAACTGCGTGCCGCGCCCGCAACGAAAAAAATCCCCGTGATTATGGCGACCGCCAAGGGGATGGAATACGATAAAATCCAAAGCCTCGATTTGGGCGCAGATGATTACCTCGTCAAACCCTTCGGCGTGATGGAAATGGTCTCCCGTGTGAAGGCGGTCTTGCGCCGTTGTACGCCCGAGAAAAGCGAGACACTGTCCGTTTTGGGCTTAACCGTAAACACAACGGCACGAACGGTCACAGCGGACGGCGAAAAGATACAACTGACCTATAAGGAATTTGAAATTCTGCGGCTGTTGATATCGCATATCGGTACGGTGTTCACCCGCGAACAACTGCTCTCCGAGGTGTGGGGAACGGATTATTACGGCGAGACGCGCACGGTGGATATGCATATTAAAACATTGCGGCAAAAACTCTTAAAATACGGCGCGCTGATTCAAACGGTTATCCATGTCGGCTACCGTATGGAGGCGGTTTTATGACCAAAAAACTGTTTCGCTCGGTGTTACTTGCCGTTTCGGTTGTTTTGATCGTTTGCTTTTTCAGCATCAGCGGCGCCTTGTTTGTCTATTTTTCCAATGTGCAAAATGCACAGTTGGAGACACAGCTTGCCTATGCCGCCGCGGGTGTCGAAACACAGGGTGCGTCCTATTTACAGTCCGTCCAAGACAATACATACCGCCTGACGCTGATTTCTGCGGACGGTACGGTGCTTGCGGATACCGAAGCAGATGCCGCCGTCATGGAAAATCACGCGGACCGTGCGGAGTTTATCGAAGCACAGCAAAACGGCAGGGGTGCATCTTCGCGCTATTCCGAAACCCGTACCGAAAAAACGGAATACCTTGCCGCCCGCCTTTCCGACGGTACGGTATTGCGGATTTCCGTCAGCCGAGCCACCTTTCTCAGCCTGTTTTTAAAATTGCTTTTGCCGTTGGCATTGGTGTTTTTGTTGGCAACCGCGGTATGTGCTTTTCTTGCAAAACGGCTTTCTAAAAGCATTGTCAAGCCTTTTTACGAGATTTCGTTTGACGCGCCGTTAGACAGCAATACCTATGAAGAATTAGCCCCGATGCTCAAACATATGGACGCGCAAAATAAACGCATTTGCCGGCAGCTTGAAGACCTGCAAAAAATGCAAAATGAGTTTGATACGATTACCGCCAATATGCGCGAAGGTTTGGTGCTTTTAAACGGCAAAGGTACGGTTGTGCATATCAATGCCGCCGCAAAAGCGCTGTTTTCGCTGTCGGAGTCTTGCGTCGGCAAGGATTTTCTGACTGTGGACCGCAGTGTGGAAGCCACGCAGTGTGTGCGCACGGCACTTGCGGGCGACAGCGCGGAATGTACCTTGCAAAAAAACGGCAGGGAGTATCTTTTGCATTGCTCGGGCATTTCGGAAAACGGTGCGCCTGTCGGCGCGGCGCTGTTGCTGATTGATGTGACGGAAAAACTGCGCGCCGAGCAAAACCGCCGCGAGTTTACCGCCAATGTTTCCCACGAATTGAAATCCCCGTTGCAATCCATTGTCGGCAGCGCCGAATTGATTGAAACCGGGCTTGTGAAACCGGAGGATTTGCCGCGATTTGTCGGGCATATCAAAACCGACGCACAGCGGCTTGTTACGCTGATTAACGATATTCTCCGCCTTTCCAAGCTCGATGAAAATACCGAAATGGCAAAGGAACCCGTGGATGTGTATGCGCTGGCGCTTACGGTGGCGGAGTCGCTTGCACCCGCGGCGGCAAAGCGGCATGTTCAAATCACCGTGCAGGGCGAACAGGCAGAAACCGTCAGCGTGCGGCAGTTGGTGTACGAAATCCTCTATAACCTGTGCGACAATGCGGTGAAATACAATCAAGACGGCGGCAAGGTGACAGTTACGGTCTGCGCCGAACACGGGAAAGTTCGCTTGTCGGTGCAGGACACCGGCATCGGCATTGCGCCCGACCAACAAGAACGCATTTTTGAGCGTTTTTACCGTGTGGATAAAAGCCATTCCAAAGAAACCGGCGGCACGGGGCTGGGGCTCTCGATTGTCAAGCACGCCGTGCAATATTTAAACGGCCAAATCTCTGTCGAAAGCCGTGAAAATGCAGGCGCGGTGTTTACAGTTGTTTTATAAATTCAAAAACCGCCGCCGACAATTTGCAAAACGCAGATTGTCGGCGGCGTTCTTGTGCCCTATGGATTTTAAGCAAAAATTGCCATACCGAGCGTACCAAGTACCATGAGGCACAGCCCCAAAGCCGCTTTTTTGGTGAGTTTCTCGTGAAATACAAAATAAGAAAATGCGATGGATACCAAAATGCTTAATTTGTCAATCGGCACGACAACGCTGACCACACCGTTTTGAATGGCGTAATAATAGCAAAGCCACGAAGCCCCCGTGGCAAGCCCGGAAAGGAGAATAAAGACAAGTTCGCGTTTGTCAAGCGTTTTCACTTGACTTTGTTTCCCCTTTGCAAAAACAATGACCCATGCCATACAAAGCACCACAAGCGTGCGTACCGCCGTGCCGAGGTTGGACTCCACATTTTCAATGCCGATTTTGGCAAGGATAGAGGTCGCGGCGGCAAACACGGCGGAAAGCACCGCATACAGCCGCCACTGCCCTTTTTCCTCGACTTTAACAGTCTGCTTTTTTTCCACCATCAAAAAGATGCCGACGGCAAGCAATGCCGTGCCGACGAGTTTGACTGCCAAATGATTGGTTTCTTGAAAAATCACAATCGCAAGCAGTACCGAAAGCACGGTGCTCGATTTGTCAATCGGCACAACCTTGTTGACATTGCCTATCGACAGCGCCTTGAAATAGCAAATCCACGAAGCCCCCGTGGCAAGCCCCGACAGCACCAAAAACAGCAGGGATTTTGTGCTGATGGTGCCGATGTCTCGAAAAGAACCGACAAGAAAAGTCATCAGGACGGAAAAAAGCAGTACCACAAAGGTGCGGATTGCCGTTGCCACATCCGAATCGGTCTTTTTGATGCCGCATTTTGCGAGAATGGATGTCAACCCCGCAAAAACTGCCGACAAAACTGCCGTAATTAACCACATATGTATCGCCTCAAAGTTCAGTATACCACCGCGGCCGCGGCACCGCAACAGGGTTTTTCTGTTTTTTTCGTTTTCTTTCAGTTCTCGATTGACAATCGGCAAGCCCTCGTATATAATTACTTTTGTTACCCCGTGTGAAAAGTAAAACGGGAGGAAGGTATGTTTATTGGAGCAGGATACATTAAAACAAATCCGCAACAAAAATTTAGCGGATATTTTAGATGTTTTGCGTCGAAAAGGCGCGTGCAGTTTAACACAGCTTGCCGAAAACACCGACGGCGGCTTGACCACCGTGACCAAATGCGTACAGCAGGCAATGGGGTACGGTATGATTTTGGAAGGCGAACCCGCCGACTCCACCGGCGGCAGAAAGCCGAAGCAATATGTGTTAAATGAAGCATATCAGTATTTTTTGTTTTTGATTGTCGATAACGATGCCTTGCTTTGCAAGGTGTGTAATTTTGCCTTCGCACCGATAGAGGAATATGTACTGCATTTTACGCCGACAGAGTATCTGTCGCAAATCTTTAAAAGCATTGACAGCGCAATGGAAAAATACGCCGTCGGTACGATTTGCCTTTCTCTGCCGTGCGTGTTAAAGAATGGCGTCGTGCAAGATTGGTTTTATAATGCGCAAGCCGTCGGTTTTGATGTTCGCGCGGCGATTTCCGCACGGTATCCTTGTCATGTTATCGTGCAAAACGATATGAAGCTGACCGTGCTCGGGGAGCGCACGCAAAATCGAAAAAATGTGAAAAATATTGTAACGGTGCAATTCGGGCACAACGGTATCGGCGTCGGCGAAATGATAAACGGCAATGTTTTGGAGGGCGCTTCGGGCTTTGCGGGGGAGGTAAGCTATACCGCCGACCTGCGCAAAAATATTATGGGTGTTGCGTACCCTGCGAAAATCGTCCGCAACATTGTCATCTATTTAAACCCCGAAGTGATTGTATTTTACCGTTCCTCGAAGCAAAATCAGTTCGCCGAGATTTTTAAAACGGCAATGAAGGGCTTGCCGGCCTATGCCGTGCCCGAATACGAAATTTCCGATGCCTATTATGACCGTATCGTCAACGGATTTCTGTTGTTGATAAATCAAAATGTGTATTATAAAAAAACGGAGGTAGAAAATGAGCAAAAGCAAGATGTTAAAGAATAAGACGACGCGGGAAATCTTAGCGTTTTCCCTGCTGCCGTTCGGTATGAGCACTATATTCAGCCTTTTGAACACAGCGCTGAATATGTACTTTACCGATGTATTGGGGCTTACCCTCGGTATGACCGGTATTGTGCTCTCGGCAACAAAGGTTTGGGACGCAATCAATGACCCGATGATGGGTATGATTGTGGACAAAACGCACACAAAATGGGGCAAATGCCGCCCGTTTGTGTTTTGGCTGAGCGGCCCTGTTGTGATTGTCACGGCGTTGCTGTTTGCGCCCGTGAATTTCGGACAAAACGGGAACTTTATTTATGCGATTATCGCGTATTTGCTGTTCTACACGGTATATACCGCGTTGGATATTCCCTATCAGGGCTCGGTTCCTCTTGTTTTTCCTGAGGACAAAGTCCGCGTGAAGGCGGTTTCTTTCAGCAACATTCTCGGCTCTCTCGGTTCGGTTTTACCCTCTATTTTATTTTTCACGGTAGCAGGTCTTTGGGGCAGAGAGCATCAGAAAGAAGGCTATTTCTTCTCCGCTCTTATATTTGCCGTTTTGGCAGGTGTACCCATGTTCCTCTCAGCCTTCGGATTTAAAGAGAAGGTTTATATCCCCCCGAGAAAAGAAAGTTATATTGACGGCTTAAAGGTTGTTTTCAAAGATAAGAAGTTCCTTTGCCTTGTGATTGCGGCATTCGTTTCCTCCCTTACAAACTTGGGCGCAAACCTTTTCTTACCCTATTTCGCAAAATGGAACTGCATCGGCGTTCTTCCTGTTGAGCAGATGTCAGTTTGGCTTCAAAACACTTTGCACCTCGATATTGAACTTACAAGCGAAGGTCTTTTAATTCCGCTTTTGCAAGTCGGCAGCGGCGCTTCCTATATGCTTTCTATGGCGCTTGTTCCCTGGTTCTTAAAGAAAATGGATAAGAAAACGCTTTGGATTGGCGTCTCTTTTGCCGGTATCATTGCCGATGTACTTTGTTTCGTAATCGGGATTTGGATTATTCCCTACAACACGACTGCCGGCGCGATTACATACACAATCCTTCGTTTCTTCACCAACTTCCCCATCGGTATTATGACAGTATTGCTGATTGCAATGTTCTCCGATGTAGTTGACGATTTGGAAATGTGTACAGGCAAGCGTCTTGAAGGTACGGTATTCTCGTTCCGCAGCCTTGTAGGCAAAATTTCTTACGCTTTGTTCAATGTCATCGTACTCGGTGTTGTTGATAAATTCGGCTATAATGCAGACAAAATGGCAGAGCTGACAAATAATCTGACTAAACCGCTTATCCAAAGCACTACACAGGCGGTGGTTTATGACGGTGTCAACTATACCACGCTTCTCAATGTTATCTTCTTTATGCTCACCGCTCTCGGTGCGGTTGGGCTGTTGCTCCAAGCCATTCCGATGTTCTTCTATAAGTTCGACGAAAAGGCGCAGGAGGGCAAACTGAAAGCGTTCCGCGAGGAAAAGGAAAGAAAAGAAATCGAAGAGCTCAATGCTTTGGCGGCGGAAAGTGCACAGCAGTAATCTACCGAG
>JBJEPV010000156.1:0-7355 GCA_051881415.1 Candidatus Fimenecus sp. | reverse complement strand
CGACCCCTACGCACGCAATGTATTTTTTCGCGTAGTGGCGGGCTTCCACGCCCGCATAAAATCACATCAAAATCAGCGGGCGGGCGAACACAGTTCGCCCCTACGATTGGATAGACAACCCCCAATTTACCGCATACAAGCGTTTACGAATTTCATAGGCACATCCATACGCGCTGCAACTTGCTGTGCGGCGTCATGCCGCTGTCTAAAAAGCGTTTGCAGACCGTTTTGATATTTTCGCCCACTTCAATAATATGTTTATCCGGGTCGTAGAAGCGAACCACACACTGTCCCCATGCATGTTCCCGGACGGGATGGACATAAGAAATATCGCACGCTTTCAGTCGGCTTACAAATCCATCAAAATCATCTTCCTCAAAATA
Organism: Candidatus Fimenecus sp.; assembly: GCA_051881415.1. Lineage (GTDB taxonomy): Bacteria > Bacillota > Clostridia > Oscillospirales > Acutalibacteraceae > Fimenecus. The sequence goes on along the minus strand of JBJEPV010000156.1, from coordinate 6,972 downwards.
AAGTTCAAAATCATTGCCGCCGAAAGAAATTGCACTTGAAGGGATAAACGCTTTGTATGTTTCTGCCGTTTGTAACGCAAGACCGCCCGTTAAGGTTTTGTTTGCACCGAAATCCGTAATGACACGCAGTCCGAATACCTTTTTATAAAACGCGACCGACTTATCTATATCCGTCACGACCAACATAGGATTTTTAAATTGCATTTTATTGCTCCCATAAGACTTTTTATGGTTTCCACGGTTTTTTACCGTCAAGCCACCCCATATCCGTCCAATACTGTTTTTCTTCGGGTGCGGCGCCCCAATTCGCTTTTTGCATACCGCCGTAAAACCAAAACAGGGCTCTTGTTTTTAACCCTACGCGGACGGTTTCACGCTTTGTAATCCGCCTTGCCATGCGGGTAATGTCTTTTTCTGCCTTTGCTTTTTTCTTTTGCGGCATCGTATCCCAACCCATTGTATTGGCGTTAATGCCGTAAGCGGTCACCATCGGAATGCCCCAATTCCGTAAGTTGTTTGCCACAAGGGTTGCCGTTTTTTTCGCCCCCGCCCCGGCCGCGGTGGAAATGACCACTGCCTGTTTTGAAAACATCTCTTTGTAAGGCTTATGCGTCAGCCAATTTGTAAAAAACAAGTCCAAAAAGGCTTTCATCGGTGCGGAGGGCATCATACAGTAATTTGGTGTTGTGAAAATCAGCAAATCCGCCTTTAATATGGCGTCAATCATCGGCTGTTTTTCGTTCCAATACGGACAGTTTTCCCGCGCTTTGAGACAAGCGTAGCACCCCGCGCAGAAATGGGGTAAATCTTTCGGCAAAAAGAATTCTTTTATCTCGTTTTCACCGCTGATGTTTTCCACAAGCAGTTTTCCCAAATGATATGTACTGCCTTTGTGGTTTTGTCCGTTCAAAACTACGATTTTCATTGCATTCTCCGTAAATTTTATTCTGTAAATTGGTTTAACGGTAGGGCGGGGGCTTGCTCCCGCCGTAAGGTGCCTGAATTCGGAGAATTTGCCCCCGCCCTACTCTGTAAAATGCGTTTCGGGCGCGTAGGGGTCGGCGTCTCGACGACCCTGACAGTCGCTTTACCGGCTCCAACCGTTCCCCAATCCGTCTGTGAGAACCCATTGATTTCGTTCGATGGAAAACTGCAACGAGTCGGAACACTCCGGTATGCCGACAGGCAACGGATTATCCACCGAGCCCGGTTTCGCGGTTTTGTCCGCGTGGTATTTGCCACCGTAATAATTCCTTTTTAAGGCATCACTGCGTATTGCATCGATTTGCTCTACGGTGTAGCCGAGTGCTTTCAGTTGTTCTTCTATCGACGGCGTATGTGTGTTCCGCTCGTACACATACAGTTGTTTGCGTGCTTCCGGCGAGAGAGTTTTTCTTTCCGTTTTTTTGCGAAAACGCCCCGTACGCTTTCTGCGCGCGACGCGCACGGCAGTCGCCGCGCCGATACAAAGTACCGCATACCCTGCGATTGCCGCAATCAATCCAATAGATGGTTGCATTGCTTTGCCGCCTTTCCGATTTACTTGTATAGGATATTCTGCGAGCGCGGGCTCCTGCCGCTACACGGATAAATTTTAATTTAGATTAGCGGCGTAGCCGCGCTCCTTTTATTCCTCCCTCTGGCGAGGGAGGTGGCTTTTGCCGCAGGCAAAAGTCGGAGGGAGAGAAAAAGTCGTAGGGGGCGACGACTCGGCGCCCCGTAATAAATTCTATTTTTGCGGGCGGGCGTGGAAACCCGCCCCTACGCGAAAATACATTGCGTTTGTAGGGGCGGGTCTCCGTGTCCGCCCGTGAATTTTGCTGCGATTTTGCGGAACGACACTCAGGTCGTTCCCTACGGGTTGTAGGGGCGAACTGCGTTCGCCCGTCAAAATGCGATGTAATTCGCGGAACGGTCAAGACCGTTCCCTACGCACGAAATAAAATTTTCAGGGTAGGGCGGGGGTTTGCCCCCGCCGTCAATTCACTGCAAACCCCGCGGCGGGAGCAAGCCCCCGCCCTACCCATACAAATGGAAATCAAATTCTATTTACGCCGCATCATTTTCCGCAAACGAAATGCGGATTTCGCCGACGCCGCCGTCGATGTCGATTGTATTTATGCCGTTGCCGCGCACCGCGCCGTCGGACAAATTCTCGCCCTCCAAGGTTGCCGCACCCACGCCCTTATCAAGTTCAATGCGGTAATCGTCTAAACTTCCGACAAGATTGAGATATGTTGCGCCAACGCCCATATCCAAGTCACAGTCGCCCGTTAAAGCGCTTGTAAAGCGCAGTTCGCCCACGCCCATATCCAAATTCAGATTGTGCAGCGTGCCGTTTTTCACGGTCACCTGCCCGGCTCCGCCGCTGATTTTGGAAGAACGGGTAGCTTCAAGTGTGTCGATTTGCACCTGCCCTGCGCCCAACTCCAAATAAAGGTCCTCTGCCGCAAGGCGGTCAACGGTTACCTGCCCTGCGCCTGTATATACATCGGCTTTTTGGAAGGTGCAATCTGCGGGCAAATACAAATTTACCTGTATTTTCCCGTTTGCGTTAGAGTAATTCCGTTCGGTATCCGTAATGACAAGACAGCCGTTTTCTTCGCTCACTTTTAAGTATTTGTTGTTGCTTTCCACGCGGAATGTATCACTTTCCGAAATCCGCAGTTTTGCCGCGTTGATGTCCAATTTCAGTTCCTGTATATCGCCCGAAACGGTATAGGTTTGCATTTCGCCCACCGCGTCTTTGTTGTCGAACACATTGGAAACCAAACCAAGCGCGCCGAAAATGCCGCTTAAAATGCTCACAATCAAAAACAGCGCAAACGCCATTGCAAGGTATTTTATTGCCTTTTGAAAACCTGTCATTGAATCTCCACTCCTCCGAACATACCGCTGCCGTTCACATATACCGTTACGGTATTTTGCGGGCTGTTGCGGTGTTTTTTATCGGACACGCCGCCGAAAATCGAATTGGAACGCACTTTTACATTGACATACGCGGGCAAGAAAATATCCACGCCACCGAACACCGCGCTTGCGTTAATCACACAGTCTTTTTCAATAATCGCGCCGCGCAAATCGCATTTTACGCCGCCGAATACCGCGTTTAACTCCGCGCCGGTGAAAACCTCATTGTCAAAGTTTAAGTTTTGCCCCGAAAATGCGGCAAAGCCGTTGACAACACCCGCGCCGTCCGCTTTCATTTCCGCCATAATTTTATCGGATTTGCCGCCGAACACGCCGCCGAAGATACATTTTAATCCGATGATAATAATAATGGCAGGGATTGCCAACTTCCAAAGCATGGAGAAATCGAGAACATCCTGACAGCACAAAAGCAGAAATACGCCAACGAGAAGTCCGATAAGATTTCCTGTTTTTTCTCGTTCGGTGATAAGGCCCACCGTGCAGGGAATAATGATGAACAGCGTCCACCAACCATCAAAAAAGATGTTAATATCCACAACATTGAGGGCATTGAGCGCGAACACGACGCCGACAGCCACCAAAACAACGCCCCACAAAATACTGTTTACTTTACGCATAACCGTTCTCCTTATAATGTTTCAAATATTTTTGCGCCTTTGGTTTGAATATAGCGGTAAAGCACAGCGGAAAATACAATGAGCAACACCGCCGACACCGCAAGGAACACCACAGGCGTTAAAAGATTTCGCAGGGCGTAATACAGTACGCCGAACGCAAGTACAACCACCCAGCCGCCGAACAAAGCGAGCATCACGCTCATACTTTGTTTAATCGGCACAATTTCGTTTGTCCAGGTAAGGTTTGGCATTTTGAGGTTGAAAAACAACCCGGAGAGTGCCATAAACAATACAAATGCCGCAACCGTTACAAGCAGTAAGAAAAATTCGCCCCACTGCAATCTGAACACCCATTCCACCGCCAGCGTCAGCAAAACCGTGGGCGGGAGTGTCAGGTACAAATGCAGTTTTAATTTTGCTTTTAAAGGCTGAAAGGGTTTAACGGGTAACACCTGCACAAGCCAAAGATTTTTACCCTCCAACGAAACGGACGGCGCGGTCATATCACACATAGAGGTTATCGCACAAACCGCCGCCGCACAGAATAAGGGAATGAAATGCAGATACCCCTCAAACATTCCGTAAAGCATTTCCCGGAGTGCCGCGCCCTTTATCAACAGAGCGACTGCGGCAATCAGCATAAACACAATCCCCAATCCGCAGTTGAGCATATATGTGGGACTGCCGAGAAAGCGGCGAAGCTCTTTTTGCAGTAACGCGCTGTCTGCCGTGCCGCATTTTGCCGTTTTCTCCTTGTATTTTTTCTTTGCCGTACCTCTGTTGGCGGTTGCCAAATGCAGAAAACTGCGGGAAAGCACAAGGTACACGAGCACAAACAGCGCCGCCATAATCCCCGTAAAAATCAGCATGGAAAGAACATCGCCGTCGGCGCCTCTGCCCATACAGTAAAACGGATACAAAGCGCTTTTCACGCTGTCCGCCACTTTTTGCGGATTGGCAAGAATCATTTCCAGCATTTTATATGCCTGCGCATACAAATAATAGTACGCCGCCAAAAAGACAAGGGACAAAATCACGGTGATGATGTTTTTTCGCTTTAATTTACTGCTGACTGCCGCGACAACGAAGCCCAAAATGCAAGAAAGTGCCAAAACGAACACCGACAGAATAAACGGCGAAAGCAGTGCGAACACACCGCCCGCCACAGTCACCTTGGCTTTCAAAAAGAACACAAGCAAGGTGGGAATCATCACAATCAGTTCGTACATCAGCCCCATCATAAACACGCCCGAAAGCCTTGCCGACAATATTTTTGCAGGCGGAACAGGCAGGGACAAAAGCAAATCGTTGTCCTTTGCCTGATAGAGTGAGGAATAGGTATTAAACACACTGCCGAACACGCCCATGGCCACGGCAATCAGCCCCATTAAGGCAAAATACAGCCAGCCGAAGCCGATTTCGTAAAGCGGCGCACAAAGCATATTGGCCGTGATGTAAAAAATACTGCCGAGCAAACCGAACAACAGCAAATACAGAATTGCAAAGCCGATTACGCCGCCTTTGGTACGGTTTTTGCCGCTCTTTTTATCTTTATACAGCCAGGAGAACACCTCCATCAACTGTTTTTTGAACAGCGCTTTGGTCATTGTTCTCCCTCCAATTCCAAAAAGACATTTTCAAGCGACGCGTCGCCCTTGACTTCGTCCATTGTGCCGGATTTAATCAGTTTGCCGCCTTTGATAATGGCAACCTTGTCGCAAAGCTTTTCCGCCACCTCCAAAACATGGGTGGAGAAGAAAATCGCCCCGCCGTTTTGACAAAGTTCGCGCATCAGTTCTTTTAAAATATGCGAAGCCTTCGGGTCGAGCCCCACAAAGGGTTCGTCCATAATCAGTAGTTTCGGCTCGTGTAAAAGCGCCGAAACAACCGCCAATTTTTGCTTCATACCGTGAGAATACGCGGAAATGGGTTGTGCCAAATCATTGGTTAATTCAAATAAATCGGCATATTTGCGGATACGCGCCTGTCTGTCTTCCGGACTGACACCGAACACATCGCCGATGAAATTCAAAAATTGAATACCCGTCATAAACTCGTACAAATCGGGATTATCGGGAATATACGCAAGCTTTGCTTTGGCGGCAAGGGGATTTTCTTTGACGGAAACGCCGTCAATATAAACCTCACCGCTATCAGGTTGCAAAATTCCGCAGCAAGCCTTAATAGTTGTGGTTTTGCCCGCGCCGTTATGGCCGATAAAGCCGTAAATCTCACCGGGGGCGATGTGCAAACTCAAATCGTCCACCGCTTTTTTCTCGCCGTAGGTTTTTGTTAAATGTTCAATGTTCAGCATGATAATTCTCCTTTGAAACCGTATTTTTTTCACTTTGCCATTCTGTCAGCGCGTCCTTGACTGCCTCTTTCACCACAAAATAGGCAATCGCGGCAACAAACATAATCCCGACGCCGTATAAAATCATCGTCGCAACCGCACTCATACATTCTCCTCTTTTCTGCTGTATCTCAGATATGGTATATCGTTTACCGTACCCGCAAAATCTTTTGTCGGCTGTACCGCACAACTGTCCTTTTTTCCCGATTTGAGCATCATCAAAAAGCCTGCGAACACCTGCCCGAGCATTTCGGCAATCTGGTCCTCAGAAAAATCGCACACGCGCATGGCACTCATCACACCCAAGCCGTACGTATGCACCCACATCTGCTGAAACAGCGTTTTGGCTTCGTCGGGCGTGAGCTCGTAATCTCTTTCAATCAGGTGGATACAAATATCCACCATACTGCCCAAATCCTGCATGGTATTGTCAAAACTACGGTTTTCCTTATGCTCCTGCATAAACAGCAGTTTGAACATTTCGGGCTCATTGACGGCGTAAGACACCATCAGCATCCCGATGCGTTTAAAGGCGGGGGTGTACTCTTCATAGTCGCCTGCGTACGCTTCAAACTCCCGCATGGCAATGGCGCGCGCCGCCTGTTTTACCTCGTCCATATTTTGGTAGGCGGTAAAAATCGGCCGTGCGGAAGTGCCCAATGCGGCGCCCAAACTTCGTGCCGTTAAAGCGGCTACGCCTTCTTCTTTAATAATTTGCAATGCCGTTTCGGCGATTTCTTCTTTTGTGAACTTCGGTTTCGGCGGCATATTTTTTCTCTTCCTTTCCTTTTTCTGTTCGAATTTATGTATGCAAAACGCTGTTATGTAACAATGTTTTGCAACTTTGTTTTATTATAGAGCAAAAAATAAGTTTGTCAATATTTTATCAAAGTTTTTTGCAAAAATTTGCCGAATTTCTATGTATTGGGGTAGGCGTCCTCGACGACCCGTTATTCCTCCCTCTGATGAGGGAGGTGGCTTTTGCCGCAGGCAAAAGCCGGAGGGAGAGAGACGAAAAAAAATCTCTCCCCCAGTCAAATGCTGCGCATTTGACAGCCCCCTCGTCAGAGG
>JBJEPV010000155.1:0-7363 GCA_051881415.1 Candidatus Fimenecus sp. | reverse complement strand
GCGCCCGTTTGTAGGGGCGGGTTTCCACGCCCGCCCGTGGATTTTGATGTGATTTAGCAGACGAACGAGGATGTTCGTCCCTACGCGGTGTTCGCCCGCGAAAACAGATGTAGTTTATTGCGGGGCGTCGAGTCGACGCCCCCTACAAGTGCAAATTTCCATTCAAGCGGACAAAGAACAGACTATCTGCAAAGCAAACCCACGATTTGCCGTCACGAAACCGCGACCGACGGAACGGTACGGCCGTTCCCTACGCACAAAATGTAATGCGAGCGTAGGGGCGGGTTTCCACGCCCGCCCGTGGATTTTGATGTGATTTAGCAGACGAACGAGGACGTTCGTCCCTACGCGGTGTTCGCCCGTTTTTATTTCGATATGATTTTGCGGGCGAACGCAGTTCGTCCCTACACAATGTCATTTCCAATTGAGAGGACAAAGAACAGATTCCCTACAAAGTAACCTACGATTCACATACTCTCCGGGGCAGAGATTTTGAAGGCGGTTAAAATATTCACCATCACGCTTCTGACGGCGAGGCAGAGGTTAAGCCGTGCCTGCATCAGGCTTTCGTCCTCCACGCCGATTTTGCAGGCGTTGTAATATTTGTGGAACAGCGTCGCCAAATTGATGGCATACCGCGTGATTTTGGCGGGGTCATACCCCTTCGCCGCCGTGATGATTTCGTCCGTCAGCCCTGCCAAATGGCGAATGAGCTCGTGCTCCTCGGGGGTGTTGAGCTGTTCTAACTCCGCTTCGGTGCACGCGCGCGGCGTAATGCCCTGCGCTTGCAGTTTTTTGAGAATACTGCAAATGCGCGCGTTGGCATATTGGCAGTAATACACGGGGTTTTGCGAATTTTCACTCACCGCAAGCCCCAAATCGAAATCAATCGTTGAGCCGGGCTCACGCAGATTAAAGAAGAACCGCGCCGCGTCTATGGGCACTTCGTCGAGCAAATCGACAAGCGTTACGGCGTTGCCCGTCCGTTTCGACATCCGCACAGGCTCGCCGTCCTTCATCAAATTGACAAGTTGCATCAGCACCACATCCAAACGGTCGCCGTCAAGGCCTATCGCGTCAAGCGCGCCTTTGAGCCGCGCCACATGGCCGTGGTGGTCAGCGCCCCAAACATCAATCGCCTTTTTGAAACCGCGATCCACCAATTTGTTTCTGTGGTAGGCAATATCCGCCGCAAAATAGGTTGGATTGCCGTTTTGGCGAATGAGCACATCATCTTTGAGTTCCAATTTTTCAATCTGTTCGGGCGTTTTGCCCTGTTTTAACAGTTTTTCGGTCTGCACCTCGATATTTTTATACCACAGCGCACCGTCTTTTTCATAGGTTTTGCCGTTGGCGGTCAAAATGTCAATCACTTCTTGAATTGCGCCGCGGTGCAGTTCGCTTTCGTGAAACCATTTGTCATAGGTGATGCGGTATTTTGCGAGGTTGTCCTGCATATTTTGGATATTTTTCGGCAACGCAAATTCGACCAGCGCCGCACGGCGTTCGCTTTCCGATTTTTCAAGATAACGGTCACCGTACAAATCGGCAAATTCCTTGGCACGCGCCGTAATATCCGCGCCGTGGTAGCTGTCCTCGGGCAGTTCTACGGCATCTTCGCCTTTGAAAAGCTGTTGATAGCGAATATCCAAGGACAGCCCGAATTTTTCAATCTGGTTGCCCGCATCGTTAATATAAAATTCGCGCGTGACATCGTAGCCCGCCATTTCGAGCACCGCCGCCAAGCAGTCGCCCAAAGCGCCGCCGCGCGCGTTGCCCATATGCATCGGCCCCGTGGGGTTGGCGGAAACGAACTCGACATTGATCTTTTCGCCCTTGCCGTAATCGCTTTTGCCGTAATTTTCGCCCTTTTCGAGGACATCGAGCAAAATATCGGCATAAAATTTATCGCTCAAACGGAAGTTGATAAATCCCGCCCCCGCAACCGTACATTCCGAAAAATAGCTGTCGCCGAGGTCGATATATTTTGCGATGGCCTGCGCAATTTTCAAAGGCGCGGTGCGAAATACCTTTGCACCCACAAACGCCGCGTTGGTCGCATAGTCGCCGTTTGCCCTGTCCTGCGGGATTTCCACAATAAACGGCAGCATTTGCGCTTCGGGCAATTCCCCGGCGGCAATCGCCTTGCCGAGCGCCTCTAAAACCAGCGTATGCAGCGCATTTTCCGTTTCTTTTACCAATTTCGACATACTGTTTAAACTTCTCCTTGCTTTCCGAATTTATTTTAAAGTGACCGTCAGCGTCATATGATTTTCAATGCTCCCCTGCGCGTGAAAATCGGTGGTGTAGCAAAAATGCAACCGCCCTCCGTCTTTGGTCAAAGCATTTTCCACGCGTTTTGTGTAGACGCCCATGGTCAGCGCGCCGTACGGCGTGTTATACACGGTCGAATGGCGTTTGCCCGGTTCAAATCGCATTTCACCGCCGCAGTCGCCCTCCCGCAGAACGGACACCAGGCGTTCGCCGACCGCGCGCACCGTGGTGCGGCAGGGGCGTGCGTCCTCGTCATATTCCGTATATTCCACCAAAAAGCCGTCGTCGAGCGCGCAAATCGTACCGACCACGCGCATTTCGATTTTTTCGGTTTCGCCGTCCATCATCTGCGTGTTGCAGACATCCACGAACACATCCTGTTTTTCCATTTTATTCTTTCTCCTGCGCCAGTTTAAACAAACGGTCCAACAGTTTCGGATACGGCACACCGCTTTGCTCTAACAGTTTCGGGTACATACTGATGGAAGTAAAGCCCGGCAGGGTGTTGATTTCGTTGAACAGCACACGGTTTGTCTCCTTTTCCACAAAGAAATCCACGCGTGCAAGCCCTTTGCAACCGAGCGCCGTAAAAATTTTTACGGCCATATTGCGCACTTCCGCCTGCGTTTCGGCGGGAATGTGCGCCGGAATTTGCAATTCGCTGTCGTCCACATATTTTGCTTCGTAGGTGTAAAAATCCGCACACGGCACAATGCCGCCCGGCACGGACGCCATCGGCTCGCTGTTGCCGATAACGGCGCACTCGACCTCTAAGGCATTCTGCACCGCCGCCTCGACCACGACCTTTTCGTCCTCGCAAAACGCCGTTTCCATCGCCGCAAAAAATGCTTCACGGGTGTTCGCCTTAGAAATGCCCACAGACGAGCCTGCATTGGCGGGTTTCACAAACACGGGGTAGCCGAGTTTTTCTTCCGCGCGCACAATAAAGGACGACATATCCTTTTGATACGCGTGCTTCGTCACCGCAAGCCACGGCGCCTGCGGCACGCCGACGCTGTCCGCCAGCAGATTGGTCACGCCTTTGTCCATACACATGGCGCTTGCAAGCGTGTCGCACCCGACATACGGAATCCCGGCGATTTCAAACAGCCCCTGCACGGTGCCGTCCTCACCGTTTTTGCCGTGGAGCACGGGAAATACGGCATCGATATGAATTTTTTCCACACCCGTCTCGCGGAACACCAACAGCCCGCCGTCCGCACGGTCCGGGGAGAGAATGGCTTTTGTGCACTTGCCCGCAAGCCATTTGTCCTCCGGCAAATCTTTTGCATCGCCCTCAAACAGCCGCCACTCGCCCGTTTTCGTAATGCCGAGCATATACACCGCGTATTTGTCCCGCGGGATATTGCGAATCACCGACAAAGCCGACACGCACGAAACCGCGTGCTCGCTGGAAACGCCGCCGAATAAAATCAAAATGTTTTTCATGGAGCTCACCTCGTATTTTGCGCCGCCGCCGAAAAACGCGCCGAAAACGCATATACTTATACATATACAAATTAACTATACCATATGCAGTTCTTTTTCGCAATCACAAATTCACAAAAATGTAATGACAAACCGAAAAAACTGTGATACAATGAACTGAATTTACAAACAAGGCAGGTTTTTTACTATGACGCAAACCGATGCAATCGCCGCAGTCTTAAAAGGGATTTCCGCCGCGTTGGAGGAAAACGGCTTTGCGGCTGTTGTGCCCGAGAATACGGAAAAAGGCGCACTGCCCACCGTGACGGACGGCGAGCACACCTATATTGATTTTGCAGGCGAAAAAGGCAAGCTGCGGCTGGAAGCCTTCGGTATGCAGGCACTGCTGTTCTACACAGAGGTCAACGCCGAGGAAGCCACCGACGAGGACTTGAAAAAGCTCTCGACCAACTATTTTAACCCCGAAGAATTTGACGAGCGCGATATAAAATCGCTTTGCAACGAACTGTCGGACAGCATCCGTACAAAATTCGGCAAAAAAAGCGGTGCGAAGGGCAAGTCCAATAAAATGCCGACGCCCGTGTCGAGAAGCGCCGTGAAAAACGGTACGCAAAGCTACGACGGCAACACCCTCGCCAACCGCTTAACGGCGCTGTATCCCGATTTGAAAGCCCCGTATCATGAAAATTACGAAAAATACGGTGAATTCTTGGCGGACGAGTTCTTTATGGAGCACGGCACACAGCGCGTGATTGCCACCATCCGTTCCAAAAACAAACAGGAATGCCAAAAGCTGTTCCGCATTCTCAACGATATTTACGAAAACGGGTCAAATGACACGCAAAGCCTTATCGGCGTAACGATTTTGGGCGAAATGAACAATGACCCCGAGCTGCTCGCCACCGCACAGGAATATATGTGCGACGATATGTCGGAGACGGTCGTGCTCATCAACCAATATCTCGCTACCCCGAAGGGCAAACGCGCAAAGGAGCAAATGAAAAACCCGCCTGCGTACAAGCCCAAAAAGGAAAAAAAGCCCGGTATGTTTGCCCAGGCACTGGCAGGCGCAAACAGCCAAGGCGGTATGCCGCCGATGTAACGGTATTCGCAAACAACTTACAGCACTCCAAGCACTCCGCTTTCCGGCGGAGTGCTTTTTTGCGGCAAAATTGCAACGATTTGTAAAAAAAACTTTACAAATCGCATTTGCTGTGCTATGATAATGCTGTCGTATTGGGTATCATAGCTATCACTGCCGAATACGTAAAAATTTCACAAGGGAGAGTTCCTAACATGAAGAAATTGGCATGCCTCATGGTTGTAGCTGTCCTTCTTGTCGTTTCCATGGTCCCTGCGTTTGCCGCATCGGGCATCAACGAGTACGAGAAGAAAACCATCGAATATGTGCAGACCGCATATGTCGTTGACGGCAAAACCATCACGGTTCCCCAAGAGTACATCACGGCTCTTGAGAACGTGTTCACCAATGTGGACATGACCGAAGCGCAGTACAATGAAATCAAGGCTATCCTTGATGAAGCGCTCGCTTTCGTTAAGTCCAAGAACCTTCAGAAGTTGGAAGACATCACCGCAACCGGTTCTACCAGAGCCCTTTTGGACTATGCGGACAGAGCTTTGGCTGTTGTCGGGTATCATCTTTCCACCAGAGGTTCGCTTTCGGATGCTGACCATGGTCTTTTGATCATCACCGATGCCGCAGGCAACGTTGTTGCCGAACTGCATCCGGCGGTTATCACCAAGACCGGCGCAGATTTCACTTCTGTTGCTTTCGGCGGCGTTGCTGCTGTTGCTGTTTTGGCAGCTGCCGGCATTGCTGTTAAGCGCGTCCGTAAAGAGTCTGATGAAGACTAATTCCGACAAAAATCGGAGTAAGAAGAGCTATCGGAAGTGGTTCCTGCTGCTTCCGGTAGCTTTCTTATTGTGCGGATACTTGCTGCTCTTCGCATGTCTTACTCCGGTGCTTGACCCCCTGCTTTCGGTATACAGACTCGCGTTTTCCGGCGCGAATGTCGAGACCATTGACGAACCCGGGGCGGGCAGCATATTCAATGGCTCCACCGGCCTTACAACCGGTCACTTAAATTGGGACGACTTCGAGTTCCCGAAATACGGCTCTGCCTTCGGCAGAATTACCGTGGAGGGAACCGATATTGATACAGATGTCATTTACGGCGACAGCACGGCGCTGTTAAAGCGCGGCGCGTGTATGTCATTATACAGCCATATTCCCGGCTGCGGCAGAGGCATATTGATCGGGGCGCACAACAACACCTATTTTCACACCCTGCAATATGTCAAAGAGGGCGCGCTTGTGCATTTGGATACCACTTACGGCTCCTACACCTACCGCGTCTACAAAACCGCCGTCATCAAAAACGATGACGGGGCGGGCTACCGCAACGAATTAAACGGCAACGAAGAAATTCTGTTGCTATATACCTGCTATCCGAATGACACCATCGCTTCGACGCCCGACCGCTTTTTCGCCTATTGCGAATTTGTTTCGGGGCCGAGCGTCAATATGTATGAATAAGGAGGACGCCGTATGACCAAAACTGCCAAACGGGCTCGCTCCGTGATTTGTACATTACTTGCATTTATCCTTTCGCTGAGCGTCACGCTGACGCTGGCTTGTACTTCCCTTGCACTGTCGGCTTTAAATCCCGACTTTGCCGTACGGGTAGTTGCGCGGTCACAGTACAGCGAGCACCTTGCCGCCGAATTAAAGGAAGAATTCGTTTCCTACGGTAATGCCTGCAATATTGACGAGAGCTTTTTTGATGCCGTATTTCAAAACGAGATTGCGCCCGCGCGTGTCGACGCGGACACCGAAACCGTTTTGCGCGAATTTTATGACGGCACGGTACAGGACGCAGTCGAAACCGCGGATTTGCACGATGCCCTTTTAAACCGTCTGACAGAATATGCGATTGGAAAAGGGTTTGCGGTGGAACCGACCGAGGACAATGTACTGTATCAAAACCTCTCGACCATTGCAGACGAGCTTTGTGACATTTACAACGCCTATGTTTCGGTATTTTCGATGTCCGTTTTCAAAACCGCGTCGAGAATGCTTGCAACCTATCGCCCGTACGCTTGGTACGGCGCGGGCGCAGGCGCGGTATTATTCGTCCTCTCCGCCGTGCTTTTGCGGCTGTATTATCAAAAGAAAAAGAACTATTTACGGTTCTTTATTTACGGATTTTCCGCCTCTGCGCTGATGCTTGCCGTTGCACCTGCCGCGGCACTGATTTTGCGCATCGGCAACCGCATCAACATCGCCTCGGCGGCACTGTATGCCCTTGCTACGGGCATGATAAACAGTACGCTTGCCACGGTATTGCTTTCGGCACTTGTGCCGGCACTGATTACGGTTCTGTTGGTATTGGTACGCAACAAGGCTGTGCAAAACAACCGCTGAACTGCAAACAAACACAGCAACCCGCCCGTGTTCCGTTTTGGAACACGGGCGGGTTTTTCGTCGGGGTTTATTCCATTCCGGCACGCAAAAGGGGATATAAATTGGGATTTGTGGGGGTAATTTGTACGGTAGGGCGGGGTCTTGCCCCCGCCGTTAATTTACATCGAACCCTGCGGCGGGAGCAAGCCCCCGCCC
>JBJEPV010000154.1:0-7419 GCA_051881415.1 Candidatus Fimenecus sp. | reverse complement strand
CTTTCGTGATTTCCCGTTTGAAGCCGTAAATGAGTTCTGCGCCCTCGTCACAGTCCAAAATATACCAACATTCCGTTTTGCCGTATTCGTTTTCTACGCGCAAAGCATAATCGTTGTCAGGGTGTACCTGCACCGATAAATCCTTTTTTGCGTCAATGAGTTTGATAAGAATCGGAAAACGGTCAAACTTTTGCGCATTTGTACCGAGGATTTCCGTGCCCGTTTCCTCTATGACTTCGGAAAGTGTTTTGCCTTTATATTTCCCGTTTTCAACGATATTTTCACCATCCTTGTGGCATGATAGCATCCACCCCTCGGCAACAATATCCAAATCCGTTTGAAATCCGAAATCGGTTTTTAAGCGTGTGCCGCCCCAAAGATAGTCTTTCAGCGCAGGACGCAGTTTCAAAATCATATTTCTTTCTCCTTTTGTTGATTTGTTTTATTCTAACAAAAACGCGCCGCAAAATCAACCGCGAACACGGCAAGTTCTTGCATTAGACGACAAAATACAGTATACTGTTTTTGAAATTCAGCGGTTCGGAGGAAAACTATGCGACCGAATATCATTTTCTTTTTCAGTGACCAACAGCGGTGGGATACCGTCAACGAAACCGTCACACCGCATTTGATGGCTTTGGCAGAGGAAGGTGTGGAATTTGAAAATTCCTTTACCTGCCAGCCTGTTTGCGGCCCTGCGCGCGCCTGTTTACAAACGGGCGTGTATGCCACACAATGCGGTTGTTATTTCAACGGAATTGCGTTGCCGGACAACATAAAACCGTTGGCGTCTTATTTCAACGAGGCGGGGTATGAAACCGCCTATGTCGGCAAATGGCATTTGGCATCCGACCGCTTTCCGAATATCGGGGTGCATTGTGAAAAAACCGCTGTGCCCAAAGAACGACAGGGTGACTATAAAGATTGGTGGCGCGCCGCCGATGTGTTGGAGTTTACTTCACACGGCTATGACGGCTATGTGTTTGACGGTGACGGTAACCGCAATGATTTTGAAGGATACCGCGCTGATTGTATTACGGATTTTGCGCTGGAATACATTGACCAAAAAACTTCCGATAAGCCGTTTTTCCTCTTTTTGTCGCACATCGAGCC
Source organism: Candidatus Fimenecus sp. (assembly GCA_051881415.1). GTDB lineage: Bacteria > Bacillota > Clostridia > Oscillospirales > Acutalibacteraceae > Fimenecus. The sequence continues at coordinate 6,306 of JBJEPV010000154.1, read as the reverse complement.
GCATCATCAAAATGACCACCATTGTTATGAAGGCCCGAAAGAGACCGTGCCGAAATACAAGAATTATCCAATTCCAGACGATTTGTCCTTTTTGCCGGGGGATTATAAGGAAATGTACCCGGATTACATCGCCGCGATTGACAGCCTGGACAAAAATGTCGGCAGATTGGTGGAAAAACTGAAAGAAAAAGGGATTTACGAAAACACGGTAATCATTTATTCCAGTGATCACGGCTCGCACTTTAAAACGCGCAATGCCGAGTATAAGCGCACTTGCCACGACAGCGCCACGCATACGCCGTTGATTATTGCAGGCGGGCCGTTTTCGGGCGGTGAAAAAGATAAAAGGCTTGTAAGCCTGATTGATTTACCGCCGACATTCCTCGATTTGGCGGGGATTCCGATACCGGAGAGCTATATGGGAAAATCTATACGGAAAATGCGCGAAACGGGCGAGGAACGCGACTGCGTATTTATGCAAATCAGCGAAAGCCAATGCGGCAGAGCCATTCGTACCAAACAGTATAAATATGCCGTGCGGGCGGTCGGCGCAGGCATGACCAAGTACAAAGCCAAAATCTATTTTGAAGATTATTTGTACGATTTAGAAAAAGACCCGATTGAGCGATACAATTTAATTAAAAATCCCGAATACAAAAAGGAGCGTGCAGAGCTTCGGCAAATGCTCATCCGCGAAATGGTAAATGCAGGGGAAAGGTCGCCGAAAATTTTACCCGCGCGCGTGGTTCGGAAGAAATAAAACCCGCCGATTTTATCGGAAATGCACGAAAAGACAGGCAAGAAATGCGCTTGCTTGTCTTTTTCTCTGAATTTTTGCAGGAAATCAAAACAGATATTGCAAAAATACATAAAATGTATTAAAATCTATGGGCAATAAAAAACTTGAATGAAATTCGGAGGGCATAAAAATGCAGTACTCACAAATGTCGAAAGATGAACTGCGTGCACGCAAGGCGGAGCTTGATAAAGAATTTGCCAAAATAAAAAAATTGAATTTGAAATTGGATATGTCCCGCGGCAAGCCGGGTGCAGACCAGTTGGACTTATCGATGGATATGCTTAAAACCGTGATTGGTGTTTGTGACTGCAAGGCGGAAAACGGTTTTGATTGCCGCAATTACGGCGTTTTGGACGGCCTGCCCGAATGCAAGGCACTGTTTGCCGAAATGCTTGAAGTCAGCCCCGACAACATCATCATCGGCGGTGCATCGAGTCTCAATTTGATGTTCGACTATATTGCACAATGCATGACAAAGGGCGCGGGCGGGGCGCCTTGGATACAACAGGGCAAAATCAAATTTATTTGCAATGTGCCCGGCTATGACCGTCATTTCACGATTTGTGAGCACTTCGGTATTGAAATGCTCAATGTGGAGATGACGGAAAACGGTCCTGATGTGGAAAAAATCCGCGAACTTGTCAAGGACGAAAGCGTTAAAGGTATGTTCTGCGTACCGAAATATTCCAATCCCGACGGCATTACCTATTCCGATGACACCGTGCGTGCGCTGGCTGCGTTACAGCCGGCAGCAAAGGATTTCCGCGTGATTTGGGACAATGCCTATGTGGTGCACGATTTGACCGATACCCCCGACCGCTTACTGAACATTTTTGAAGCCTGCAAGCCGTTCGGTACGGAGGATATGTTTGTGGAATTTACTTCCACTTCCAAAATCAGTTTTCCGGGCGCGGGTGTTTCCGCGATTGCGGCTTCCGACAACAATATCAAAGCGATTAAGGCGCGCCTTGCAATGCAGACCATCAGTTATGATAAAATGAACCAGTTGCGCCATGTCAAATACTTTAAGAATTTAGACGGCATCACCGCGCATATGAAAAAGCACGCGGCGATTATCGCGCCGAAGTTTAAGATTGTTTTGGATGCGTTGGAAAATGAACTGAAAGAAAACGATTTGGCGCGTTGGACAAAGCCGAACGGCGGGTATTTCATCAGCCTCAATACCACGGGGTGCAGTGCGAAACGCGTGGGCGAGCTTTGCAAAGAGCTCGGCGTGGTGCTGACCTCGGTCGGTGCAACCTATCCTTACGGGAAAGATGCCCAAGACCGCAATATCCGCATTGCGCCGACTTATCCGTCTACGGACGAGTTAAAAAAAGCGGCTGAGGTGCTTTGCCTTTGCATCAAACTTGCAACGCTTGAAAAATTGGTATAAATGGTGTAGAATACGCATAGAGTATAGCCTGCATTTTGAGGTGAAGCTGTATGCGTATTTTTCATTCCAAGCAAAATGAAACAGAGAACGGCGCGGCGCGCCCGTTTGTCACGGCGATTGTGGTAGCCGCGGGGAACTCCACCCGTATGGGCGGCGTGAACAAGCAGTTCCTGTTATTAGACGGCGTTCCTGTGCTTGTGCGCACTTTGCAAGCGTTTTCTGTGTGCCCATTGATTGATGAAATCGTGGTTGCTACGCGGGAAGCGGATATTCAGGAACTGTTTGCGCTCGTCAAGGAATATCAAATTGAAAAGGTTACGGATATTGTTCGCGGCGGGAACACGCGGCAGGAAAGCGTATTTGCCGCCATTCGCCGTTCTTCGCCGTTTTCGGAATATTTTGCCATCCATGACGGCGCAAGACCGCTTGTATCGCAGAGCGTGATTTGCGACACGGTGGAAACGGCGTTCCGTGTCGGCGCGGCGGCTACTGGCGTCCGCGTGAAAGATACCATTAAGGTTGTATCCGAAAACGGTGAGATTGTAGACACGCCCGACCGCGCAACGCTTTGGGCGGTGCATACGCCGCAGGTGTTTGAACGAAACCGCTATCTGCACGCCGCAGACTGCGTGGAAAACAGTGCCGCATTTACCGATGACTGCAAACTGATGGAGGCGGCGGGCTATCCCGTGTATATGGTCGCGGGCAGTTATAAAAACATAAAAATCACTACGCCGGAGGATATTCTTTTGGCACAAGGTTTATTGCGAGGAACGGAAGCATGAATATGCGTATCGGGCACGGCTATGACGTGCATAAATTAGTCCAGGGAAGAAAGTTGATTTTGGGCGGTGTGGAAATTGAAAATAACGGTGTCGGGCTTTTAGGCCATTCCGATGCCGATGTATTGTTGCACGCTGTCAGTGATGCGTTGCTCGGTGCGGCGGCACTCGGTGACATCGGCAAACATTTTCCCGATACAGACGAACGGTATAAAGGGGCGGATAGCTTGCAGTTGCTGTCCGCGGTCGTCAATCTGCTTGAAAAGAATGGGTATTCCATTGGTAATATTGACGCAACGGTGCTTGCGCAAGCGCCGAAACTTGCCCCGTATATCCCTGAAATGCGCAAAAATATTGCCCGTGCCTGCCGTGTGGATATAGACGCAGTCAGCGTGAAAGCAACCACCGAGGAAGGCTTGGGTTTTACAGGGGCAAAAGAGGGGATTGCCGCGCACGCGGTTTGCCTGCTGGAAAAGGAACCGGAAATACGCTTTATTTAATCCGCTTGACGGAGGAATACGAATTTGCAAAAAATAAAGGATTTGCTGAAAAAGTATAAAGAAATCATTCTGTACGTGCTGTTCGGCGGGCTGACAACGGTTGTCAACTATATTATTTATTTTACCTGTACCAAAGCGCTGCACATCGGTTGGTCGCCGGCAACGCTGTTCGCATGGATTGGTGCGGTGCTGTTTGCCTATGTCACAAACCGTATTTGGGTATTTGAAAGCCGCGCAAAAGGTTTTTCGGCGGTTTTATTCGAGTTTGTGAAGTTTATCGGTGCACGGCTTTTGTCGTTAGGGCTTGAATGGCTGACGCTGAAACTGTTCCTTGACATTTTGCATATGAATTTGTGGGTATGGCGTGATTTACCGCTTGGGGAATTTGTTGCCAAAACAATCGCGCAAATTCTTGTGATTATTGCTAACTATGTGTTCAGCAAATGGATTGTTTTTCGTAAAATTTTGAAAAATACAGAATAAATATGCATTTTACTTGCGTTTTTATACAAAGGGGTGTATAATAGCGCTGATCCAAAGTTTTATAAGGAGTGAGATATATGAAAAAAGTTTCAAAAGTATTGGCGGTAGTTATGGCACTTGTGCTCGTAATTGCTTGCTTTGCGGCTTGCGGAAAACAGGATGGTATTAAAATCGGCGTGCAGACCACTACAACCGGTGATATTTATGCTTCCGACGATTTCGGTGAAGATGCCGTTGTTCGTTATGATAACGGTGCTGTGGCAGTAGAAGCCTTGAAAAACGGGAAGGTTGATTGTGTGATTATCGACAATGAACCCGCAAAGTCTTATGTTGCCGCAAATACCGGTCTTAGAATTTTGGAAACAGAGTATGCCGTTGAAGACTATGCAATTTGTTTCCAAAAAGGCAACACAGCGTTGAAAGATGCCGTCGACGCTGCCTTGAAAGACTTGATTGCCGACGGTTCGGTGAAAGCAATTGTTGATAAGTATATCAATTCAAGCGGCACAGCAACCGGCCTTGCAGGTGTTCCCGTAACGGCGGTTGATACCGAAAAACCCAATCTCGTTATGGCAACCAACGCGGAATTCCCGCCCTATGAATATATTGACGGGGATATGTATTACGGTATTGATGTGGAAGTTGCAAAGATTATTGCTGATAAACTCGGCTATGACCTTGTTATAGAAAATGTTTCGTTTGACTCCATCATTCCCGGCGTACAGGCAGGTAAATATGATATGGGCATGGCGGGTATGACCGTGACCGACGAAAGATTGGAAAGTGTTGATTTCTCTTCTTCTTATGCAACCGGTATTCAGGTTGTTATCGTGAAAGAGGGCGGTAAAATCTCAACTTTTGAGGACTTAGAACCGTATTTCCTTCCCGCTGAATAATCGTAACGATAACAGTTTTCAGGGCGGATACATCTCCGCCCTGTTTTTTACTCTGACAGAAAGGAAAGTAGCGAATGGGTTTTATACAATCGTTTTTTTCTGAATTTCAACGGGTTATGCTCGACGGCGGACGCTTTAATTTCATTCTCGGCGGTTTGAAAAATACATTTATCATCACTTTCGGCGCGCTTGGCATCGGTATTGTGATTGGTATTTTTGTTGCGGCAGTGCGTACTTCATTTGATAAAAATAAAGAGTCTTTAAAACTACGCGGCGGCATAGGGTTTCGAGCACTTTCTGTTTTGAATACGTTTTGTAAGTTCTATTTAACGGTTACACGCGGCACTCCTGTGGTTGTGCAGTTGATGATTGCATATTTTATCATTTTTTCTGCTGCAAACAGCGGTGTACCGGTTGCAATTTTTGCATTTGGTATTAACTCGGGCGCTTATGTTGCGGAAATATTCAGAGCAGGGATTATGTCAGTTGATAACGGGCAGTTTGAAGCGGGCAGAAGTCTTGGGTTTAACTATTTTCAAACCATGCGCTATATTGTGATTCCGCAAATGTTCAAAGCCGTGTTGCCTACGCTTTGCAACGAGTTTATTGCTTTGTTAAAAGAAACTTCGGTTGCAGGCTATGTCGGTGTTATTGACCTCACCAAAGCGGGAAATACCATTGCCGGCAGAACATTTTCGTATTTTATTCCCTTGATGACAGTCGCTGTGATTTATTTGGTTATGGTGATGATTCTTTCTTGGCTTGTCGGAAGACTGGAAAGGAGGTTGCGTAAGAGTGACAGATAATGTCTTAATTCGAGTTGAGGACTTGAAAAAGCATTACAACGGTGCCACGGTGAAGGCGCTTAACGGCATAAACTGTGAGATTCAACAAGGCGAAGTGGTCGTGATTATCGGGCCGTCGGGATCAGGAAAATCTACCTTTTTACGGTCGTTAAATCTCTTAGAAATCCCTACCTCAGGTAAAATCTTTTTTGAGGGTGTAGATATTACTGATAAAAAGGTGAATATTAACGAGCATCGGCAAAAGATGGGTATGGTGTTCCAACATTTTAATTTGTTTCACAATATGAATGTGTTGCAAAATATGACAAAAGCGCCTATGACGCTGCTGAACAAATCCAAAGAGGAAGCAGAGGCGAAGGCGTTGGAATTGCTTGAACGCGTTGGCTTAAAAGACCGTGCCGACGCATACCCGTCACAACTTTCGGGCGGGCAGAAACAACGCGTGGCGATTGTGCGCTCTTTGGCAATGAATCCCGATGTGATGCTGTTTGACGAGCCGACCTCGGCGCTCGACCCCGAAATGGTCGGCGAAGTGTTGGAGGTTATGAAAGACCTTGCAAAAAGCGGGATGACCATGGTGGTGGTTACACATGAAATGGGCTTTGCCCGTGAAGTCGGTGACCGCGTATTGTTTATGAGATCGG
>JBJEPV010000153.1:0-7486 GCA_051881415.1 Candidatus Fimenecus sp. | reverse complement strand
AAACGGGCGCAGAAAATTTGGAATGTCCCCAAATGCTTTGGTATCTGCACACGAAAGCCGTTTATGATATAGTGGATAAGTTAAAAGCATTACACCCCGATGTTGCTATTGAGAGTTGTGCTTCGGGCGGCGGCAGAACGGATTACGGTGCGCTGATGCATTTTGACCAGGTATGGACCAGCGACAATACGGACGCCATTGACAGAATGGTAATTCAAAAAGGCTATTCCCTTTTAAAGCCTATCAAAACCATGCGCGCTTGGGTTACGGACATAAACTGGTATAATAAGCCTTGCACCCTTGATTTTCGGTTTAATATTGCTATGCAGGGCGCTTTGGGCATCGGCGGCAATTTGACAAAGTATTCCGAAAAGGATTTGGAAATCTGTAAAAAGAACATCGCCCTTTATAAGCAAATCCGACCGCTTGTGCAGTTCGGCAAGCTTTACAGAAATATGGATATTGATAAGGACGAAATCCTTTTTAACCAGTATGTAAACGAGGAAAAAACCGAAAGCGTTGCCTTTATTGCGGCAAACGGCACAAGATTTTACAAGAAGAGTGTTCCTATGCGCTTTAACGGACTGGACGAACAAAAACGCTATACCCTGTCAATCAACGGCAAAACATATGAAAAAAGCGGCGCATATCTTATGTATGTGGGAATTGATTTAGAGATTCGCGGCGCGGATTATAACAGAATTGTGCTGATTAAACAAGTATAATTTATCAAAATCAGGCTGAGAGGAATATTTTTATGGAAAGAGTTTGGAATTACAACTACGACTATGCAAGTTGTATGGTTATGAAATTGGGTATGGCAGTCCCTGATAAAGGGAATCCCGGCAAAAGCAAGGTTTTGCTGCCCTTTCGCGACGCCCTCGATTACATAAAAAAGATTGATAACATTACGCAGGGTATTACAAAGATTTATTATCTTGTCGGGTGGCAGTATCTCGGGCACGATGACAAATACCCCGACTTTTTTGAAGTAAACAGTGCACTCAAACGCCCCGAGGACGAAACGGCATATGACAGTTTCAAGTGGTTAAGCGATGAGGCAAAGAAATATCATTCCGTGATAAGCGTACACATCAATTTTAACGACGCTTATGACAACGCACCGTCCTTTCAAGATTTTGTGAAAGCAGGGGCGCTGATAAGAAAGAAAAACGGCAAGCCCCACGCCATTGAAAATTACAACGGTCGGAAATGCTACAAAACTTGCCACAAGGCATATTGGGAATCGGGGCTTTTCAAGCGGCAGTTTGACCGTTTTGTTGACACCTTCCCCTTTATCGCAGAAACGGGCACCATTCATGTGGATAATTTTCAATGCTATAAAAATTATGCGCCCTATGTAAGCATTAAAGAAATGCAGGAAGCAAGGCGTAAAATGATTGAATATGTAAAATCAAATGGTATTGATATTACCTCGGAATTTACATACAAGGAAAGTGAAAATCTTCCCAACAGACCTATTTTCGGGTTGCCGAGAGACCATTATAAATCATCTCCTATGGATACGGTGGGCATTATTCCCCTGAGCTGGTGGTGCTACCGTGTGACCGATGCTGAATTGTTGCGCTATCCCCCTCAAATCTACTGCGGCGGCGAATTCAGAGAGGAAATATATAACAAAATCTTCTACGGCAATATGCACGGTGAGGATATTGTAACAAAAGGCAATCCGAATTGGGCAAAGGATTTTATTTACCGCTTTGCAACATATCAGGTGCCCTGTCACTTTCTCAATTCGCACAAGCGGCTTGCAATCAAAGGCAAAGGGAACGGTAAATACTGCGCATTTTCCGACAATATCATTTCATATGCCAAGGGTAAAAAAATCACACAAAACGGCAAAACCGTAAAAGACGGCGACACACTGCTTCTGCCCCTTGTGCAAAAGGAAAAAACCTATGTTGCATACAGCAAAAACGGCGACAGCCGCAAATGGACGGTGTTTGAAAGCGGCGTTACTAAGGCTAAAATTTACAAAATCACCGAAAACGGCAACGAATACTGTGGCGATACGGCAGTGCAAAACGGCACGCTTGCGCTCACCCTCGCGCCCGATACGGCATACCTCGTGGAATATGTATAAAACAAGCCCGCAAGCCGAAAAGGTCTGCGGGCTTTCGTATACAGTAAATGCGGCAAATCACCCTTGCAACCCCGAAACAATAAAATCAAACTGCTCGGGCACGGTGATTTCGCTGTCGGTTTCGCCGTAAAGGGTGTGGCGGATGCCGCGGTACAACGCGTCTAAAATGCGGTCGCCCTCGCGAAAATCCAAAATGTGCAGTCCGCCGTCACAAAGCAGAATTTCTTCGGCGCGCTTCGCATTGCCGCTTTTGAAATACGCGACACAAAGGTACAATAGCAGCCGCGGATTGCTTTGCAGAGACGCGTCCAGAAAATCAAATTCCGCAATCAGCGTATCAAAGGCATTGCATTTCAAAAGCAGCGAAAAAATGCTTTCAAAGCGGGCGTAATTTTGATTTGGCAACCGCAGGCACTTCTTCGCAAAATACACGCTGTTTTCGTCGTCGAGTTGATAGAGAATGTGGGCATACAGGTGATTGTTCTTTTCGTTGCTGTCGAAAAGCATACTTTTTTCGCAAAGCTGTTTTGCCTTTTGAAAATCCCGCCGGTCATAGGAGAGTAACGAAAGCTGATACGGCACATTCCAATCGCACAGCGTTTGATTTTCCGAAAGCAACCGTTCCATGCGTGCGCCGTAGGCAAAGGATAAATCCGTTTCAGGCGCTTCGCCGTGCAAAAGCGACAGCCAGCCTTTAATGTCGTCATTTTCCGAAAATGCAAGCTGTTTCGGGATTTTGCCGCCGAGCGCGCCGTACAGAAACCCGAAGCCGCTACCCATTTGCACGGTTTTGCCCGTTTGCAGGCTAATATTCTCGGCAATTTCGGGCAAGCGTGCGTCTAACGCCGCGCTGTCGCCGATAGCTTTGATTTGCGTTTCCACGGCGTTTACCGCTTCGGTATACGCGGCAGTCACGGCAGTTTTCGGGATTGCGGCAAGCGTGTAGCACTCCGAAAAAGTCCAAACGGTTTTGGGCGGCATGGGAATACACTCATACTGCGTTTTGCCCAAGCCTGCCTGCACCTCTACATAACACCCTGCTTTATCCGTCAGCATCTTCTGCCAATGGGCAGAGCCTTTTCTGTGCCCCCACGAAAACAGCTTTCGCCCCTTTAAGTTGTTGCTTGAAATCTGCAAAAGCCCAAAGCCTTCGCTATCCACATTGGCGATGAATTTGTCCGCTTCGGGCGCAATATCATAAAAATAATCAATCGTATCGGGGATATTTTCGGGGTAAGACACCTCTACGCCCTTATCAAACGGTATGGTAGATTTTTTGATGCCCATGCCGTCGGAGTTGTTGTAGGCACTGACGGCGGGCACAATCACCCGTCCGCCTTGAAATTCAGGCGACGCCATTGTGCTCCACCAATACATCGGCACAACCTCGGTATTTGGATTTTCAATCCGCACGGCGGTCATCAGTTTGTTTTCCTCCAACCAAAAATCCATTTGATAATAGATTTCTCGGGTACGCTCAAATTCGTAAAACCGCAAAACCTCCTCGCCGTTTTTGCCCGTGACAAACGCGCAGTACATTTGCGAGCAGGTAAACGGCGAATGACCGATTACGCCGCAATTCCATTCCACACCGCCCGAAAACCAAGCGTTGCGAATACTCAAATTGCGAAAGCGGATAACATCGTTGGTGTAAAGAATGTCTTTTTGCTGTTTTTTATCGTACAATTTCCAAAGCCGCCCGCCGAGCGTCGGCAGAAATTCGGCATACAGATATTCATTCTCCAAAACAGCCACGGGTATTTCCTGCTTGAATTCCTCTGAATAGGCATTTTGCTGTGTATACGGGTAAGCGGTTTCACGGTACCCGTAGTCGATAAACAGCCCCTCAAAATCGTCGATGGTAGATTTTGTTTTGTGTGCTTCTTTTGCTTGTGACAGGTGCGGCAAACAGTTTTCGCTTGTAAAGGCAGAAACGCGGTATGTTCTTGTTTCAAGTCTCGGCATAGCCATTCTCCTTTTCAAATTACGCCGTAAAAAGTTGTTGGTAGAAATGGGCGGCAAAGTGGCTGTTGTCAAGCGCAAACGCTTCTTTGAACAGATTTTCCGCCTTTATCTTTTCGCCTTTTCCGAGCAGCCCCAGCGCTTTCATAAACAGGCAATGCACGCGGTTTTTCTTATTCAAATCTTCATCAAAGACCAAGAAATCGGGCAGAGAAACTGCAAAATAGTCTATCTTCACATCATCGTTCATATGCGCATCCGCGTATGAAATCAGTTTGTCAAAGCGGAGATTTGCGTCCTCGGTTTTGCCGAGTTTACAAAGAGCAAGACCTTGGCAGAAAATCGTTTCGGGCGGCTGGTCATTATAAAACATGGCGCTTTGCGGCTCGGAAAGCCCCGAAGATGCTTTTTCAAAATATTTCTTTGCTTCTTCTGAATTACCTGATTTTTCATGCGCAATCCCCAATAAATAATTTTGCAGATTTTCCTGTGCGCCGTAGAGTTTGCCCTCCCCGAGATTGTAAGGGTACGCAAAGGTGCGCTCTAAAAGGGGAACGGCTATTTCATACTCGCCGTTTTCGATTTTCTCTTTTGCCAAGGCGCAAAGCGCGGCAACATACTGCGCGGGCGCTTTGCCCTCGCCGCCCTCCCACGGGTGGAAAGGATGGGACAACAGGCAGGCAAGGGCTTTTTCGTATTCGCCGTTTAAGTTTAAAAGCGTGACATATTCCGTGTATAAATCGTCGCGGAAAGCCACTAAATCCAAATGCTTTTCTAAACGCGCAAGGCGGTCTTTCGGCGAAACTTGTGCTTTTTTGTAAAGCTGGTCTAATTCCATCAACACTCTTGCATCGGTTTTGTCCAGCGAGAATGCAGTTTCGAGTTCTTGCAAAGCCGCTTTTTCGTCACCTTTTTTGTTGTAATACGCAAGGGCAAGGTTGCGGTGCGCCGTGGGGAATTGCGGATTTTTCTTTACGGCGTTTTCCCAACAGGCGATTGCATCGTCGTAGCGTTTTTTATCATAGTACAGACAGCCGAGATAGTAATTTGCCATGGCGTTGTTTTCGCAGTTTTTGATTGCATTTTCAAGCACAAGCATATCATCGAGCCTGTGCGGGAAGCAGAGGTAACTGTCCGCTTGTTCTGCCTGTTCCAAACAACCTTTGGCGGTTTCGGCAACGCCGAGAAGTGCGTATAAATCGGAAAGGTGAACCTGCACAAGCGGATACGCTGATTTCGTTTCAAGTAAAACTCGGATTGCATCTTCGTAAAAACCGCCTGCCTTGTATTCGAGAGCAATTTCAATGGCAGTATCTATGCGCATTTCGGGCGTCTCTCCCAAAATGCGGCGGCTGATAAAATCCATCGGGTCAAGAGAATTTGTTTCTTTGGCAAGGCTTACCGCCTCGCTTTCTCTGCCGAGCTGCAACAGAATAAGGGCTTTGAGATTTCGCGCCTTATAATTGCGGCTGTTTTTGATAATAGCGTTCTCAATATGGTCAAGTGCGGTTTCATATTCGCCGTTTCGCGCCGAAATGCAGGCAAGGAAATAAAACGCACCCTCCTGACAGGCGTTGCTCCACGCCGCTTTGTAAAACGCATCATAACTTTCCGCAAGTCTGTTTTGGTAAAGCAGGCACAACCCCAAATTGTAATACGGCTCCGAGTCATAGGGATTGGGATTGGAACGGGTGGATTTTTCAATGGCTTTTCTGAAATAGGACTCACCTTCCAAAAACTGTCCTCTTCTCAAAAGAAGCAAGCCATAAGCGTTATTGAGACGAATGTCCGTTTCGTCGCGGCGCAACCCCTCTAAATAGTAATCCTCGGCAAGGTAAGTTGCGTGGCGGTACTGCTCAATATGTAAGCCGTACAAATACAAATCCTCGGTGGTTTTGCAGTCCTTCGGCTCGGGCGGGCAGACGGCGGGCGGCGTTGGTTCCTGTTTTTTACCGTTGACTATGTAGTTGAGAACTTGTCTGCCGTTTTTAAGTATTCTTATTTCTTCTGTATTTTCGGGATTTGGAATTTTAATTTCGGCGGTTTCGCTTGGCAGTAAAACAATGTTTTCGCTTTGCGTCACTTTACCGTTTGCAAGGGAAACTACGGTAATTTCGCCCACATTGCCCGAGGCATACAGATGCACCGCGCCGTTTTCAAAATTCATAGCAAGGTCTTTTGTGGCATTATGCACCGTGCCGATTTGCTTATACGGCATAAAATACTGGGTAAAGCGCTTTTCCTCCATAGGGGCGATAAAGGTGAAATCGGGCTGATTGTCGGTGAAGCACCCGGTCATCAGTTCTACATAAGGACCGTCCTCGTCCGTCAAATTTCTGTCCCACGCCTTGCCGAAATCACCGCACCCCCAAGTCCATTGCTTTTTGCCGGGGGAAACATGGTGGTCGGCAACATGGAGAATACCGGCGTGCACGCCGTCATCATAACCGCCCACAAAATCATAGTCGGATTTTGCCGCCATATAAGAAGTGGGCACAGGTAAGTTTTTATAGCGGGAAATATCCACCCCGCGGCTGTAATCCACCTTGTAATAGGTGCCTGTTGCGATTGGAAAAGTGGACGAAGCACGCTTGCCGTGGTCCATTACCGTGGTGACATCGGGCGGGAAAATACTGCGGGTGTTATCATTCACCGCAACGGCAGGATTTGCCCACCACAAGAAGGTTTGCGGTACATCGGTGCGGTTATATAACTGCGCTTTAATTTCGATATACGTGCGGTCGGGGTACAGCGTAAAGCGCGCCATACCTTTGGTGCGGAACATATTTTCAATTTCGCTCATTACAACGGTGGCAGAGCCGTCCGCATTTTCAAAGTATGTATAATCCACCTCGTCAAAGGTGCTGGGTCTGTGATGCTGGGGCCAGTTAAACTCAATACCACCCGAAATCCACGGCCCTGCAAGCCCGACAAGGGCGGGCTTAATAACCTGATTGTAATAGACAAAATCGTAGCCGTTGGTTTTATCGGTGGCACGCTGAATTCTGCCGCCGATTTCAGGCAAAAGCATCACCTTTATATAATCATTTTCAAGAAAAACCGCCTTGTATTCCTTGTCGGTTTTTGTGTCGTAAATTTTGTCGATTACGGGGTGCGGATACACCTTGCCCGACGAACCCTGATACACGCGCTTTTCCAAAAACATCGGGTTTTTGTCGGGTGCGCCGATTTCATATGTGGGGAGTATGACCGTTTCTTCCCAGACCTTAACTTTTGAAAACTGTTCCATACGCTACCTCTTACAGATTGAAAATTTGACATTCTATTTGTTCAATTATATAATAAAAAGCAACATAACGCTTGCGAAAATCGACCGAAAAGTTTAGAATTCCTATCACAAAATAAACGGTACACGGCAAAAGCGGCCACAGCAGCCGCCCGCACCAGGCGATCGATCCG
>JBJEPV010000152.1:0-7520 GCA_051881415.1 Candidatus Fimenecus sp. | reverse complement strand
CGCGACATCTCCCTCACACTGTGAGGGAGTCGACCCTCGTCAGAGGGAGGAATAAAAGGATTGCGGCTACGCCGCTAAATAAAAATTTCGCAAAAAAGCGGGGGGCATTTTCCGTGTTCGGAAAATGCCCCCGCTTTTTTGTTTTTATACAATTTTTTGCCTATCGGGCGCAGATTGGGCGTTAAAACTGCACGCGCGTCACTCTGCCCGCAAAATCGCCGACAATCCAATCCCCGTCCGCGTTGGCGGCTTTGCCGAAAATCGGTGCACCGATTGCAACAATTTGCAACACCGTACCGTCCGAAGCGGAGATCCGATACAAATTGCCGTCCGACGCGCCGAAGACCAAGGTGTCGCCGTCCAAAACCGGTGTGCTTTCCACCGTCTGTGCCTTGCCGACATACGGCGCGGTGCCGACCAACGCATTGCCGACGGGCGTTTCCCACAAAATTTCGTGCGTGGTCAAATCGAACGCCAAAACGCCTTTGTTCGCGGTAGCGATATACGCCGTGTTGCCGTTTACCACGGGCTGTGCGCTCGACGAGAAATTGTAATTTTCCAATGCGGTTTTGCTTATCATTTCCCCTGTGTCGGCGTTCACCAGCATAATGGCGCCGCTGTCGGCAACCAACAGGGTGTTTTCATCCACCGCAATCGGGGTGGAGGAGCGAAAACGAATGTCACTGTCCTTATTCTCCCAAAGTTGTTGGCCCGTTGCGGTATCCAAGGCGACCAGCGCGTCCCAATGGGAACTGACAATCAACTTGTTGCCCGTGACAAGGAATTCCGCAGGCGACGCCTCGCCTTTGTTGCGGATATTCTCCCAAAGCACCTTACCCGTGTCCGCCTGCAACGCCGTTACACCCGCCGCGCCGCCGGCAAACACCGTGCCGTTCGCCACGCACAGCGCCGAGCTTGTCGCAAGCGCATTGCCGAGGTTGACCTGCACAGTCCATTGTAATACGCCGGTGTCTTTCGCCAGGCAATACACATTGCCCGCCGCGTCCTGCGCATACAGGGTTTCGCCCGACAGCACCACATTGTTTTTGACGGTGTTTTTGGTTTTATACTGCCAAATTACACTGCCGTCCTCGGCGGACAGGCAATAGATGCCGCACGCGCGCGGTATATCGTCCTGCGCGGTGGCGGTATAGACCCTGCCGTCTTGATACACCGTATCACAGAACAAAATATTTTCGCCCAAAGTGGTTGACCATGTGGCGTTTTGCGGCGTAGCGGCGGCGGATTCCGTAAACGCGTAATAGTACATTTTTGTGGTAACCGTGCCGTCTGTGTCAATCAAAATCTGCCGCGTACCGCTCGCCGACGAGTCAATGCCGCCGCAGTCGGGGCGCGGGGCGCTGATATTCAGCACGCCGTTGTTTTCCTCGATATAATTATAATGATAATGCCCGAACACCCACGCAATCAGGTTGTATGCTTTTAAATCAATCGTCAGTCCGCCGCTTTTTAAAATATATGTGTCCGACGGGCTTTGCGTATGGTTAAACAGCACGATTTTTTTGTTCGGGTCGGTATTTTTCAAATCGTTTTTGAGCCACAGTAAGCAATCCCGCTTGCTGTACCGCGACAGTTTATCTGCGCCGCGGCCGAACGGCGTGACGATATAATGCAGATTGCCGACCTCAAACGAATACCAGGTCGGGCCGTACAGGCTTTCAAACAACGCCTCACCGTAGGCGCCGTCCACATAATCGTGGTTGCCGATGCAATAGTACACGGGCAACCCCATGGTTTCGGTGTTCATATCTTCAATGTGGCGTTTTAAGCCCGCTTCATAGCAAATGTCACCCGTATGAATTAAAAAGGCGGCATTTTGTGTTTCGGCAACGGACTTGACATGCGCCAACCATTCTCCCGCGCCGTTTTCGCCGATTTCAGTATCGGAAATCTGCAAAAAGCTGTGCGCCGCCCCGTCGGGAATCGCGGATTTTTCAAGTGTGAAGTCATAGCTTTCGATAGCTTTGTCCGTGCGGATAGCATAGGTCTTTGCGGTATACCCTGCGGGCGCGGTGAGCATAATGAAATGCGTTTTGCGCCAGCCGCGCAAGGTAAAACAGCCGTTTTCGTCAGTTTTAACGACATTTCTGCCGTCCGATACACTTACGCCCGCGACGGGTGCGCCGCTTTCGGCTTCGGTGACTTTGCCCGTATACGGGCCGCCCGTGCGGAACACGACTGCCACGGTAATCGCCGCGGCAAGCAGAACTGCCAAAAGAATGATGACCGTAACAATACCCTTTTTCGACATTTTTCTCCTCCGAAGAACTTCCCCGTCTTGCGGGAAAGGCATTTTCTGTTCGGGTTACAGCCCTGTTCAAGCGGGGAACGGGATCCCCGAACGGATAGACCACATCAAACGGATGGAAAAACGAGCCGTCTGCCATTGGGCAAACCGTAATGCTCTCAATTTTCACCGCTTTGCATGTGCTGTATTCAGTATAGCAAATCACGTCGCAACTTGCAAACCCCAATTTGTCATTCTGAACGAAGTGAAGGATCTCCAACAGCACAAAATAAACCCGAGCGAAACGAGATTCTTCGCCCATCGGCGCAGAATGACAATCGGGCGGGCGAACGCAGTTCGCCCCTACGCACGCAACATATGTTTTCGCGTAGTGGCGGGCTTCCACGCCCGCATAAAATCACATCAAAATCCACGGGCGGGCACGGAGACCCGCCCCTACAACGGGTCGTCGAGGACGCCGACCCCTACGCACGAAATGTATTTTGTTGGGTAGGGCGGGGGCTTGCTCCCGCCGCAGGGTTCGATGTAAATTAACGGCGGGGGCAAGCCCCCGCCCTACCGTATTAATTACCCCCACAAACCCCAATTTATCTCTCTGCACTTCGCTTCTTGTTTACGGGCGCAAAAACGCGGCAGGCGAAGGCACCTGCCGCGAAAATGCGATATTTTTGAATTTTCATGTCAAATTCGCTTAATCCGTCACGGTGTAGGCGGTGCTCCAATTTTGCAGTACCGTTTCAAATGCCGCGCCTTTTAAGGTGCGCAGGCAATCCGTGCGGTAGGTGGCAAATAAATTGCGGTCGGCGTCCGTAATATCCTCGCGTTGGATTAAAAAGATATATTCGCCCAAAACAAATGCTTTTGCCGTACCGTTTTCGATACCCGCAACCTGCTCGAAAAAGCCGTCGGGATAATTCGGATTGTCGCGGTGCACCACCACCGTTTCGGTATTCGCCGTGGTGTTTTCTATCGCGGACGCCTGTTCCTCCACCGAAGACCCGCCGTTGATGGCGGCCGCACTTTTTTCAAACCGCGCCGTGAGGCTCTGCTTGTCCGCGTCGGACAGCGCAACGGCATTGCCACTGTCATCCGCTGTGGTTAAAAAGCCCGTGACGGACTTAAACGCGACATAATTCTCATTAAAATAGGCTTTTAAGGTTTCCTCCGAGACGGGCTCGTCCCCGTCGGGCGCGTAATAATCCGCCATAACCGCATCTTTATACGCTTTGGAGATCTCCACCAACAGCAAATCCTGTTTTGTCACGCCCAAATCGGTATAATACGCACCGAACAGCCGCCACAAATTGTTGACGGACTGCGAAACCGCTGCCTTTTCGGCGGTGGTTAAGGCGAGATTTCGTTCCGAGAATGCCGAGTTTATGGCAACATATTCCGCAATTTGCCGATGCGCCTCTGCGGTTCGTTCTTCTTCGGTCGCATCGGGCAGCGCCTGCCTTGCCGCGTCGATAAAATACGCCGCAACCCCTTCCCCGATGGGCGTGCCGTTGACGGATACCGTTGCCCGCCGTGTGCAGGCGCAAAGCGAAAGAAGGCAGAGAACGCCCGCAAGAATCATGCAAATTGCTTTTTTCATCTGCCTGCCGCCTCCCGTCATTTCAGCATAAACTCCATCGAAAAGGTTTTTTCGCCGCAGTGCGTGGTGATGGTGCACCCCACGCCGCAAGTGATGTATTCTTTGAATTTCACGCTTTTATGAATCTCTTTTTGCAATGCCTTTAACTGCGTGTCGCTTACCCCCTCGGTATGGCACAAAATCACGCGGTCGGTATCCATCTGCCCCGCATACTGCGCGAGCAAATCGCGCACATACTGCATTTGACAGTTTTCGATTTTGCCGCGGTACTTTTTCCCAACAACCAAGGCGCCGTCACGCATCACGATTGAGGGCTTAATGCCCAACACATTCGCGCCGAGCGCCGCAACACCTGAGCACCGCCCGCCCTTATGCAGAAATTCCAGTTTATCGAGCACAAAGGTTGTTATGACTTTTTCGCGCTTGTATTCCATTTCGTGCGCAATGGTTTGCGCATCGCACCCCGCCGCCACCATTTCCGCCGCTTTGATGCACAACAGCGTAATGCCCGTGGTTAAACTTTTGGAGTCCACAACATAAACATTGTCGAACGCCTCCGCCGCAAGCAACGCGTTTTGGTGCGTAGAGGAAAGTTTCGAGGTGAAACTTAAATGCACCACGGAACTGCCGTCCGCTGTCCATTCTTGGAAACAGTCGGTATATTCGGCAATAGAAACCGCCGAGGTGGTCGGCAGTTTGCCTGTCTCTTTATAAAATGCAATCAAGTCCGCGGTGGTAATGTTCACCCCGTCCTCATAGCATTTGCCGTCCAGCAAAATGTGCAACGGAATCACGCGAATATCATACTTTTCGCGGATTTCCGGCGGCACATCCGCCGGGCTGTCAGTCGAAATGATAATTTTGCTCATTTACATAGGCCTCCCAAAGGCGGTCTTTTCGCTCCGCATCCTTTTTTTCGCGTAAAATCCGTGCGCGAACCTGTTTTTTATGTTTTCCGAATTTGCCGTTTCGGTAAAACGCCACCGTAAACATCCCGGCAAGCGCCCCGACCGCCGCAATGATGAAATCCACCATGGTATCAATGAGCCCCGCTTCCGAGGTCGGCGTGGAACATTGCAGTGCCAACCCGTACAGCCTGTCCATTGTGAATTCGTAAATCTCCCACGCCACGGAAATCCCGAGAGAAAAGCAAATGGCGAACATCGCCGCCAGCGCCGGCGAAAGCCGCCCGTAACGCCCTTGCATAATCACCGCGAAATCATAGCCGAACCACGCCGCAATAAAGCCCGCACAGCAATGCGTTACCAAATCAAAGCTTTGAAAGTTCGTGCGGTTGTTCAAAGTGGTGCCGACCACCACGCCGATAAAAATAAACACATTGAGCATCGTGCCCGAAATGTAATCGACGCGCGTGATAAAGGCATTGCCGCCGAACACCTGAAAATAATCCCACATATGGGTAAACAGGATGGCGAAAATCGCTTCTAAAAATTCAACGGTCGAGCCGTGAAACAGCCCGTAAATCCCCCAAATCATAATCCCCGCGCGCAAAATGAGCCATAAAACATAGTGGCGCAGGGGCAAATACCCCGGTTGTGTCTGTTCTTCCATCTACTAAACTCTTTTCTTTTATTTTACCCGCGGCGGTCACGGTTATGAAAATCTTGCAATCATACCCACGGTATTTTCGCCGTTGCTGATTGCCGCAGAGCCGACCAAATCCCCGTCTGCCGACAGCGTAGAACCGCAGGCAACAATATTGCCGTCTGCCGTTACGCAAAGGCTTTGGAATTTATCGTCACGGCTGCCGCCGTACCCTTGCACGGAGGTGATTTTGCCGCTGTTGTTCAAGGTGACAACAAAGCCGTCGCTGCCGCCGCGGTTCCCGACCGCGCGCAAATCGCGGTTGGCGGAATTGGAATAGCCCACTGCGGCAAATCCGTCTGCCGTCGCAACAATATCGGTAAAGGCATCGTCAAAGAAGCCGCAGAAATTGCGATCCCAAGCCATAGCGCCGTTGGCGTCGAATTTCACCAAAATCGCGTCATAGCCGCCCTGGTTATACAGTCTGTCCAGCGAATGGTCGGTCGATTTGGAACGGCCGGCAATCACACAGCCGCCATCGCCCGATGCCGCCACCGCCGTGAAATTATCAATATCCGAGCCACCGTATTGCGCAAACCAAAGCCGTTCGCCGTTCGGGGCATATTTCAACACGCACGCATCCGCCCGGCCGAAGCTTTGGAACAACGCCCCCGAGGAGAACGAGCCGACCGCATAAATATTGCCGTCCGCATCCACATCCACGCCCGTCAGCGAATCGCCCGTCGAGCCGACCGCCTGCATAAAGGCGACAGCCCCGTCCGCCGTATATTTGACCAAAACAGACGCGCTGTTTTGCGGGGAAAGCCCCAGCGAAGCGCCTGTACCGTTTGCAGAGGCGGAATACCCCACCACGGCAAAGCCGCCGTCGGGAGAGGCCGCAATCGCTTCAAAGCCGTCGGTCATCGAGCCGCCGAAGCTTTGCGTCCACTGTAAATCGCCGCGGTCATTGAATTTCATCACCACCGCGTCAAAGTCGCCCGCATTGGTAAAGCCCAAATTTGTCGATTTCGTGTACCCGCACACGGCGATATTGTCATTTTTGTCCACGGTAATGCCGGTGACAATCATACCGCGGTCGGAAGAAATTGCCTTTTGCCAGGCAACCGTACCGTTTTTCTTGTATTTAATCAGAACCGGAATCGGCGTTGCGGAATTGCCCGCCAGCGCCGACATACTGCCGTCCTTGGAGTTGGACTGCATCAGCGCGACAAAGCCGCCGTCTGCGGTGGCCGCCGTGCCGACGAAATTGTCATTCCCTGTGCCGCCGAAGGTTGCGCCCCAGTTGGCATTGTTCCCACCGGGGGTTGCGGGGTTGGTGGTGTAGACGATGGTCTGCGTTAAGGTTTCGCCGTTTTTGTCCGTCACGGCATTGCCGTTTTGATCCGTCACGGGGATTTCCGTCACCGCCGGGCCGCCTGTGGTGGGCGGCACAACAATCATCGTGGTTAAAACCTCGCCGTTTTCGTCGGTCACCGGCACGCCGTTTTCATCGGTGACGGGCACGCCGACCTCCTGCGGAATATAGACCACCGAGGTTTTGACATTGCCGTTTTCGTCATAGACCTTTTCGCCGTTGGCGTTGGTGACCTCCACAATGGTGGTTTCCAAAACAACGGTCATCGCCTCGCCGTTTTCATCGGTAATGGGTACGCCGTTTTCATCGGTGACCACAACCGTTTCGCCGCCATCCGATTTGTTACCCTTGCAAGCGGAAAGCCCTACGAAAACGGCAACCAACAGCACAAGCGAAAGTAGGATGATTTTTTTGTTTCCGTTCTTTTTACCGTTCATTTTCCTTGCCCTGCGATACAGGCGGCACACGGCAGAAAAGCCTGCCCTTTGCCCGGTATCGTTCCTTTCCTTGGTGGTTTGATGCTGGCATGCGCATAAAAGCAAACACTGCGTCAGCATATATATTTGTATTGTAACATATCTAAGACGGTTTTTCAACGGGAATTTTCGGCAAAGCGCGTATCTTTGGTTGCAGGGGAATTTTGAATTGGGGTTTGTATGACAACCCGTAGGGGCGTGCATTGCGTGCGTAGGGAACGGTCTTGACCGTTCCGTAAAATCGCATCAAATTATGCGGGC
>JBJEPV010000151.1:0-7707 GCA_051881415.1 Candidatus Fimenecus sp. | reverse complement strand
ACCCAAAGTTGTGGGAGAATGCAAAAAGACAGAAACCAGTTGTCCGTGCCAAACCCCGACTGTTTGTCGCATAAGGTTTGTATGCCGATATACAAAGCACAGCAAAACACATTGAAAAATACAGCCGCCGCAACCGAAAAGCACCCACGCCATACATTTTGCGGCATATCGTATACCGTAATAAACCACGCGGCATTTTGACAAAGCAGATATGCCGTGAAAATACCCGCCGCCGCTTTCAGGGGCTTGTTAAACCGATACAGCCGCCAGAGCGCAAGCAACAATAGGATTTGCCCGATAATCGGCATGAATTTGCCGAACAGCGGCACAACATCGACGCGGCAACAGACGAATAACAATCCAAAAATCAAGCAGTTTATGGTGGAGCGCATATATTCGGGCGGCGAAAATTTATAAAGCAAGGCGAATTTGCCGCGCAAGACCTCGCGGTCGCCCATATTTTTGAGCGCTTCGCTTTCGGCTTCGGCGGCGGTGTGCCCCGTGGCGAGCGCGCGCTCGTAGTTGTCCTCTAAATGCCCGAGCAATTCATCGTGAATTTCGGCGCGCTTTCTGTGACTGCGAATGCCCGCGCAAATATATTGCAAATATTCCTCAAATTGCGGTATGAACAAAGCAATCCCCCCATTTCTCACCCAACGGCGTTTTGCACGCCGCCGATAACGCGGTTCACCGCCTTTTGGTAAGTTTCCCATTCCTCTTTTTGCGTTTCGAGTTCCCGCAAGCCTTTTTTTGTGATTTTGTAGTATTTGCGGCGCTTGCCCGTGTCGGGGCTGTCCGCCCAATACGAAGAAAGCAATTCCTCTTTTTCGAGCGCGTGCAGAATGGGGTAGAGCGTGCCCTCATTCATTTGAAACACATTTTCGCTCATCAATTCCACGGTTTTGATGATTTGATACCCGTACAGTTCCTGCCGCGACAGCACGCTTAATACCAACAGCCCCGTACTGCCCTTTGCGAGTTCCTTACTGATACGCATAAAGTACCCTCCTTTTTATTTGCCGTAAAAAGGGGACTGTCCCTTTTTTACGAAATATGCTTCGACAATATACCTTGAAAAACTATGTACCTTGAATATCTATGTATAAAATAGCATAAACAGAATCATTTGTCAAGAGGGGAAGCGGGAAACAAAAAAGCGGCAGGGGAACGCGCCCTGCCGCAAAATGCATCAATCAAATATTTTTAAATTCCGTTGATATAGTCAATGATACCTTGTGCCGAATTTTCACGCAGTTCCAAAGGCTTTGTGGGCTCGACCATATTTTCGAGATAATGCGCGTCGGAGTTGCGTACAATGCGCATATCCCGTAAAAGCGGGTGCTTTTCGAGGTACTGCGGCAAAAACGCCTTGTGCGTAAATTCCGCCGTTGTAAATTGCAGTTCGGGGTACAAAAAGCCCAGCACCGACAAAATACTGTACGAAGCACGGTCTAAATGCGCGGGAAAGCACGCCCCGCCGAACGAACGCACCAACGGTACAAGGTCATCGACCGAAACTGCGCTTGCCGTGGTCAAAAGCAGGGGCTCTGTGTCTAAAATGCCGTCGCCTGTGTCCATGACACGCTGTTCGCCGAAAATTTCGGGCTGATTTTCAACGGGCGGCATGGTACTGTGAATCTGCCGCGAAAACGCATCTGCCGCGTCCAAATCGGGCAACAGGCAAACGCAATGGATTTCCTCGGCGGTGCAAAGCTCCATACCCGGCACAACCGTCAAGCCGATCTCCTTGCCGACCGCCGCCGCGCTTTTACAGTTGCGGCAGGAGTTGTGGTCGGTTAAGGCAATCATATCAAAGCCCAACAGCTTCGCCATATTGACGAGATTGTAGGGCGTCATATCGTTGTCCCCGCAAGGGGACAGGCACGAATGTAAATGTAAATCCGCGTAAATCTTCATAACACTTTGGATAACGCCGCGGCGAGTGTATAGGCATTTTCCGAGGACTGCAAAATATTCACGCCTTGCTGTTCGGCTTTTTGTTTTGCGTCATCGTCTAACGGTGCATTTTCGCAAAGCACAATGCAGGCACAGTCCGCAAGCACGCTGACGGCAACGGCGTTGACATTGCCCATCACCGTAAACCAGCAGTCGTCACTTTGTGCGCGCGACATCACCCAGCTTAACAGGTCGCCGCAGTAGCCGCCGCCGATTTCGCGCGATAAGTCGCCCGCAACGGCAACGGTCAAATTTTGTTGCTGTGCAAATTCGTTTACAGTCATATATATCCCTCGATTTTAGGCTATTTTGTGTCATCCGACTTGCGGAACGGCGCGGGAATGGGAATGTAGTTGTTGCCGTCGGTCTTTTCCCGCGTGAAGAATACGCAGTCCTCAATCGACGCCTTGCCGCGCACAATATCCTCTGCCAAATCGCGGCAGGAGGGTGCGCCGCAGGTGCCGCAGTCGAGCCCCGGCAACGTTTTTTCAATTTCATTCATTTTCGCCATTTTTTCCATCGCGCGGCGCAAGTCTGTGTCCAACTTCATAATGTTGACCGGCTCCAACGGCTTTTCCCACTGCATTTGCGGCGGAATTTCCTCCGTTTCCAAATGGTTGCACGATACGGGCAGATATTTGCGAAGCCGTTGCAACCGCGCTTTTGCGACATACGGGTTTTCCACCGTTAAAGGCCCGCCGACGCACCCGCCCGCGCAGGCGTTGAGTTCGATGAAATCGAGGTCGTTTAACTTTTCGTCCTCCAATTCCTCTAAAACCTGGATGACATTTTCTATTCCGTCTGCCGCGAGATACCGTTCTTTAATCAGCGCCGCAGACTCCCCGCCGGAGGACGCCCAGCCCACGCCCAAAAGCCCGGAGTTTTTCAGCGGCTTTACTTCGGTCAGCTTATCCATCTGCCCGACGAGCACAGGGTAAATATCTTTAATGGCAAACACGCCGCTGATATGGGATTTTGCATTGCAAATCGGCTGTTTAATCGCCGTGATTTTCGCCGTGCAGGGCGTAATGAAAAATACGCCGATGTCCTCGGGCGCAAGCCCTGTTTTCTCGACTGCGCGTTCGCGCGCAAGCCGTGCCGCTTCCTCTAAGGGTGCGTTTAAATCCAATACATTGGGAATGAGATTCGGAAAACGCACGCGAATCAGCCGCACAATCGCGGGGCACGCCGAGGAAATGACCGGGCGCACAATATCCTGCCGTTGCATATAGGCTCTGGTGGCGTCCGAAACAAGTTCTGCGCCGACCGACACCTCAAATGCATCGTCAAAGCCCATCTGCAAAAAGCCGTTGAGTACATAGTCCACATCGTCTAAGTTATTGAATTGCCCGTACAGCGTCGGCGCAGGCAAAGCAATGCGGTATTTGTATTGTAAAATCTCATTAAAGGAATATTTCTCTGCATATTTTGCGTGATTGGGGCAGATGCGAATGCATTCGCCGCAGTCAATACAGCGCTCCGAAATAATATATGCCTTGCCGCGGCGCACGCGAATGGCGCCCGTCGGGCAACGCTTAATGCAGTTAATGCAGCCTTTGCATTTTTCTTCGTCCAATCGCACGGAATGGAAAAATTCATTTGACAGCATCATAATGTATCTCCGTAATATGTTTAGTATTATGCGGGAACATCCACGCGCAACCGCATGGTCGTACCGACGCCGATTTCGGTTTCAATTTGCATATCGTCGGTGTATTTTTTGATGTTCGGCAACCCCATACCCGCGCCGAAGCCCAGCGCGCGCACATTGTCGGGCGCGGTGGAGTACCCCTCCTGCATGGCAAGGGAGATGTCGGGAATACCGGGGCCGTGGTCGGTTAAAACCATACGGATTTGGTCGGGGTCGATTTCCACATCGATTTCGCCGCCGCCCGCATGAATGACCATATTGATTTCTGCCTCATACAGCGCAATCACAACATTGCGTACCACGGCGGGGTCAAATCCTAACTTTTTCAAATGGGTTTTGACATTGCCCGATGCCTCGCCCGCACGGGTGAAATCGTCCCCGGGTACGTCGTAGTGCAGGGTGATTAAACTCATCGTATCGCGCCTCCCCGCAAACCCTTTTCATACAGCATCCCGCAGGAAGCAAACATCGGGTACTGCGTGGAAAGCAAAACAATGTCGCGGTCCCGCGCAAGCTCGATGATGCTTTCATCGGGGTGCTTGCCGCGCACAAACACAATGCACTGCATATCCATCATTTCGGCGGTGCGTACCACTTGGGGATTGACAAGTCCCGACAAAAGCACCGCCTGTTCTTTGACATAGGCGAGCACATCGCTCATCATATCACTGCCGCAGGCGGAAAATACCTCGCGGTCTAAAAATTCCTCGCCGCAGATGACCTGTGCCGCAAGGATTTCCTGAATTTCACGAACCTTCATAGAAAAGACCTCCGTTTTGGGTATATATATCATTATACATAAAACCTGTTTATAATACAAGCGTTTTTCGGTATAAATTGCATAATGACGGACAGAAACTTACGGTATTGAGTTTCTTGAACAAACGCATAAAAATTGTTGCTTATTTACGGCTGTCCTGTTTTTTCTATTGCAAGCGCACAAAATCAATGGTACAATATTAAATCAAAACAGTAGATTTTTTCGATGCTGAAAACACAAACAAGATATAGGAGAACGGTTGTATGAATATCGTCATTGTCGGTGACGGGAAGGTCGGCGCGGCGCTTACAGAGCATTTGTCTACGGAAGGGCATGATGTCGTGGTGATTGACAAAGACCCGAAGGTCGTGGAGGAAATGGTCAATCAGTACGATGTGATGGGGCTTTGCGGCAACGGTGCAAGTTACAGCGTGCAAAAAGAAGCGGGTGTCGATAAGGCGCGGCTTTTGATTGCGGCAACCTCGTCGGACGAACTGAATATTCTTTGCTGTTTGGTTGCCAAAAAAATCGGCGCGCACCACACCATTGCCCGTGTGCGCAATCCCGAATATGCCAAACAACTGCACTTTTTCAAAGAAGAGTTGGGGTTAAGTTTGGTGGTCAATCCCGAATATGCCGCGGCGAATGAAATTGCGCGCGTCCTGCGTTTCCCGACGGCATTGAATATGGAGAGCTTTGCGGGCGACCGCGTAGATTTGGCGGAAATCGAAATCAAGGCAGACAATCCGCTGGCGGGTATGCGCGTCTGTGAAATCGCGGGTCGGTTTAAAGCCCGCGTGCTGATTTGCGCGGTACAGCGCGGGGCGCGCGTCTATATTCCGAACGGCCAGTTTGCGTTGCAGGCGGGAGACCGCATCCATATCACCTCGAAACGCAGTGATATGATTGCGTTTATGAAGGAATTGGGCATCTATCGCCACCGCACCAAAAATGTTTTGATTTCGGGCGGCGGCAAAATGGGCTATTACTTGGCGTTGCAGTTATCCGAAACGGGGCACAAGGTCAAGGTGATTGAAATTGACGAACAGCGCGCCGAGGTTTTGGCTGACCTTCTGCCGCACGCCACAGTGGTTTGCGGCGACGGCAGTGACCGCAATATTTTGCTTGAACAAGGCTTAGACAATCAAGACGCGTTTGTGTCTTTGACCACGATTGATGAAGAAAACATCATTACCACGATGTATGCGTCGTCTATCGGCGTGGGCAAAACCGTGGCGAAGGTCAACCGCGTGTCTTACGATATTCTCAGGAGCATCGGCATTGAAACGGCGGTTTCGTCGAAAACCATCGCCGCCAATCAGATTATCGGGTATGTCCGCGCGCTGGAAAATTCCGGCAGCAGCAGTGTGCAGACCTTGTATAAATTGGTCAATGACCGCGTCGAAGCGTTGGAATTCCGCATCGAAAGCCAGGATGCATTTTATATCGGCAGTACCTTGAAGGAATTGCAGTTGAAAGACGATGTGATGATTGGCTGTATTTTAAGAAAGGGTAAAATCATTTACCCGTGCGGCGACGATACCATTGAAAACGGGGATAATGTGATTGTCATTACCACCCGCAACGGCTTTAAAAACTTTGAAGAAATCTTTCGGTAAATAGTGGTAGGAGAAATGAATATCCGATGAATTACAGAATGGTCAGTACAACGGTCGGCAAAATTTTAATTGCAGAAGCGATTTTGATGCTGTTGCCGTTGAGTGTAGCGTTTTATTACGGGGAAGTCGGTACGCCGTGGGTGTTTGTCCTGACGGCGGCGCTGTTGCTCGCATTCGGCTTCCTTTTGGAAATCAAAAAACCGCGCCACCGCCGCATTTATGCGCGCGAGGGCTTTATGATTGTGGCAATTTCGTGGATTTTGATTTCGGTGTTCGGCGCATTGCCGTTTTGGGTTTCGGGCGCAATCGAAAATCCCATAGATGCGCTGTTTGAAACGGTGTCTGGCTTTACCACCACGGGCGCGTCCATTTTGACCGATATTGAGTCCTTGCCGAAAAGCATTTTGTTTTGGCGCAGTTTTACGCATTGGATTGGCGGTATGGGCGTCCTCGTATTCGTGCTGGCGTTTTTGCCGCAGCGCGAAAATCAGTCTATGCACATTTTGCGCGCCGAGGTGCCCGGCCCCACCATGGGGAAATTGGTTTCCAAAACCATGATGACCGCGCGGATTTTGTATATTATCTACTTTGCCTTGACCATTCTCGAAATTATTATGCTTTGGGCGGGCGGTATGCCGTTTTTTGACAGCGTGACCACCGCCTTTGCCACAGCGGGTACAGGCGGCTTTTCGGTGCGCAATGCGAGCATTGCGGCGTACGGCAGTCTGTATGCGGAAGTTGTGATTTCCGTTTTTATGATTTTATTCGGTGTCAACTTCAATTTATACTTCCTGTTGCTGACGCGGCAGTTCGGGCGGGTATTTAAAAGCGAAGAATTACGCTGGTATCTCGGCATTATCGTCTTTACCACTACGGTGATTGCGCTGGATATTCTGCCGATTTATAAGCACATCACCACCGCTGTGCGGTACGCGGGCTTTCAGGTGGCGTCGATTATCACCACGACGGGCTTCTCGACGGCGGATTACACCCGGTGGCCGGTGTTTTCGCAAATGGTGTTGCTTGCGCTGTTTTGTATCGGTGCGTGCGCCGGCTCTACGGGCGGCGGATTTAAGGTCGAGCGTATGATGGTGCTTTGCAAATCGGTGCTCAGCCAAATCAAAAAGTCGATGAATTCCCGCGAAGTGGTCACCGTTAAGGTGGACGGCAAAACCTTGGACAGCCAATATGTCCACAGCGTGCTTGCCTATCTCGGGCTGTATGTAGTTGTGGTGTTCGTCGGCATTTTTTTGGTTTGCTTTGACAATGTCGATATGCAGGAGGCCATCGGTGCGGTGCTGACCTGCTTTAACAATGTCGGCCCCGCCTTCGGGCGATTAAGCCCTGTCGGCAATTTCAGCGAGCTTTCGCATTTCACAAAGTTGGTTTTGAGCTTCTTAATGCTCGCAGGCAGATTGGAAATTTACCCCATGCTGATTGTCTTTTACTATAAAGCATGGAAACGGAAAAATTAAAACAGCGTAAAAGGATTGTAAAAACAAATTGGGGTTTGTCTATCCAATCGTAGGGGCGAACTGTGTTCGCCCGCCCGCTGATTTTGATGTGATTTTATGCGGGCGTGGAAGCCCGCCACTACGCGCAAAAATATATTGCGTGCGTAGGGAACGGTCTTGACCGTTCCGTAAAATCGTATCAAATTATGCGGGCGATTCGTGAATCGCCCCTACAACCCGTAGGGAACAACCTTAGTGTTGTTCCGC
>JBJEPV010000150.1:0-7767 GCA_051881415.1 Candidatus Fimenecus sp. | reverse complement strand
AATCGCAAAGGCAACCTCAAACTCGCCCTCCTCTTTGGCGTACACATACAGCGCGACCGTCAGCGTGGCACCTGCACTTTTTAAGCCAGTAAACAGCCCGTTGAGCGTATGGGCAAAGCCTGCGGTAAACAGCAACGCGGCAGACTCGCCGAGAATTCTGCCGACAGACAGAATTAAGCCCGTGACAATACCGTCGATACAGCCCGGCAAAACCACCGTGTGGATGACGCGCCATTTGCCTGCGCCCAAACCGAACGCACCCTCTCGATAACTTTGCGGCACGGTTTTCAGGCTTTCCTGCGTGGTGCGCATCACCGTCGGCAAATTCATAATCACCAGCGTCAGCGCGCCCGCAAGCAAAGAGGTTTTAAAATTTAAAAACTGACAGAAAAACAGCATACCGACAAGCCCGTAAATAATAGACGGAATGCCGGAAAGCGTTTCGGCGGCATACTCGATAAGCGCCACCACGCGTTTCTGTTTGGCATATTCGGTCAAATACACCGCAGCGCCGACGCCGAGCGGTAAAACGACTGCCACCGTGGCAAGAATGATATACAAGGTATTTAAAATATCCGGCAAAATACCGATATTCCCCGTCAGATAACTCGGCTTGGTAGACAACAGCGTCCAAGTGATATGCGGCAAGCCCTTCCACAACACATACACGATTAAAAACAGCACCAGCGCACAGGTGATACACACCGCCGAGTACATCAGTATCCGCATAAAAATACCGTATGCTTTGCGGGATTTTGAAATGGTTTTATTCTTCAATTATTTTTCCTGCTTTCGTTTTAAAAAGAAATTCAGCGTGGCGTTAATCAGCATAATAAACAGGAACAGTACCAGCGCTATCGAAAAAAGCGCCTGTCGCTGTAAGCCGGAAGCGTAGGACATTTCACTTGCAACCGCTGTGGTGAGAAAGCGCACGCTTTGGAACAGCGACGGCATATTCGGCACATTGCCCGAAACCATCATCACCGCCATTGCCTCGCCGATAGCGCGCCCTACACCCAACACCACAGCGGCGGTAATGCCGCTTTTTGCCGCGGGAACGGACACTTTAAAATAGGTTTCAATGGGCGTTGCACCGAGGGCTAAGGACGCCTCCTCATATTCGGGCGGCACCGCCTCCAACGCATTCATAGACACCTTGATAATCGACGGCAATACCATAATCGCCAACACGATAATCGCGGCAAGCAGGCTCGCCCCGTCCGGCACGCGGAACACCTTCCCAATAGCGGGTACAAGCACAATCATCCCCACCAAGCCGTACACAACGGACGGAATCCCGGCAAGCAGACTGACCGCACTGCCGACCAACTCCCGCACCTTTTTCGGCGCCAGCTTCGCCAAGTACACCGCCGTCAAAAAGCCGATGGGCGTGCCGAGCAGGATAGCGCCCGCCGTACCGTACACGCTCGTTAAGATAAACGGCAAAATTCCGAACTGCGGCTCTCCCGCCGTGGATTTCCATTCCTTGCCAAACAGAAATTGTATCAAACCGATTTCACGGATGGCGGGAATCCCCGCAACAATCAGGTAAACGGTAATCAGCAATACCGCCGCAACCGTAACAAGGCCCAACAGCAAAAAGACGCCGTGAATGACGGTTTCCAAAATCTTTTGTTTGCTTTTCATATCTGTTCTCCAACGCGAAAAGGCGGAAGAAAATCTTCCGCCGCGTGTTCCGTTTTGTTTACTGCATCGGGACTGCACCTTGTGCAGAAATCAGTTCCGAAGCATCTTGTGATGTTGCGTAATCATAGAATGCCTGTGCTGCCGAAGAGAGTGGCTCGTTGGTTCTTGTGACCAACACAAACGGACGCTGAATTTGATAAGTGCCGTCCTTTACGGTGGCTTCGCTCGGCACGACACCGTTTACGGAAAGGGCTTTTACAGAGTCCTTGACCGACGCTAAGGACGCATACCCGATTGCCGCGGGGTTGCCGCTGACGGTGGTAATCACATCGCCTGTGGATGTAAGCTCCTGCCGATATTTGCAAGCGTCCTTTGTGCCCGTAATCGACTCAAAACCGTCTCTTGTGCCGCTGCCGGCTTCTCTGCCGATTAACACGATTTCAGCGTCATTGCCGCCGACCTCTTTCCAATTTGTGATTTCGCCCGTATAGATTTTTGCAATTTGCTCCACCGTCAGGTCGGAAACGGGATTTTGCGGATGCACAATCACGGCAATACCGTCTAATGCCAATACTGTTTCGGTAAGGCCGTCCGCCTTTTCTTCGTCCTTTAAGGCGCGGCTCGAAAGCCCGATGTCGCATCTGCCCTCTTTCACGGCGGTAATGCCCGTACCCGAGCCCGTGGGATTGTAGGTAAAGGTTACGCCGCTGTTTTCCGCCATAAAGGCTTCGCCGAGCGCACCGATGACCTTTTGCATAGAGGTCGAGCCGTCCGTTGCAACCGTTCCGGTGATTGCCGCATTTTGGGCATTTCCTTCTGTTGTATCTGTTTTCCCGTTTTGCCCGCACGCGGCAAACAGCAAGGTTACCGCCAATGTCAAACACATTACAATGCCGAATACGCTTTTTTTCATTTTTTTACTCCTTGTTTATGAAAGTTCGGAGCACAATCCTCCGACAGTTTCATCATAAACAGGATGTGTAAAGTCAAAAAGTCTATTCTTGTAAAATCGTTGTAAAGAATACTACCGACTGCGGAAGTTTTGTACTTATTGCGCCTGTTTTTTCAGGAATTGCGAAATATATTGCATCATCATATCCGTAATTTTTTGTTTGTCTTCTGCGCAGTCGCGTTCCACCCAATGCTCCAAAATCGCATTAAATGCGGCTTTCATACAAAGGAAATAGTAATACGCTTCGGTTTCGGTCAACCCTGCTTTTTTGCCGTAAGGTAAAACGACATTCTCCCAAAAGCCGTCATACACCTTGGCAAGCGGCAGTTCCTTTCTGGAATGGAAAAAGACAGAGTAAAAATATTTGTGCTGTTCAACATGCGACAAAAACAGCGTCATCACAGCCCGTCCCATATTTCCCCGCCGTTCCATACCGTCAATTTCCGCATACAGCATTTCAAGCAGTCGCAAAGACATTTGGTCAAGCGTATCATACAAATCTAAATAATGCGCATAAAAAGTGGAACGGTTGATATTTGCCTCTTTACAAATCATGCTGACGGTGATTTTCTCAAACGGGTATTTCTGCATCAATTTAAGTAAGACAGAAGTGACGCGAATTTCCGTATTGGAGAACCGTTTGTTGTTTTTGGTGTTCATACAGGCATTCTCCTTTATTATTCCAACACCTGTTGTGATATTGATGGT
Organism: Candidatus Fimenecus sp.; assembly: GCA_051881415.1. Lineage (GTDB taxonomy): Bacteria > Bacillota > Clostridia > Oscillospirales > Acutalibacteraceae > Fimenecus. The sequence continues at coordinate 4,460 of JBJEPV010000150.1, read as the reverse complement.
TGTATTTTGTATTTTACACCCTTATAATAAAAATTGCAAGGAACAAAAGTTTTTTAAGGAGGTAACTTGTATGGACATTTTCGGAATCATTATTGACATCGTTTCATCTATCGGTGGGACAGTCTTCGAATTAATCGGAGAGTTCCTCTCTGACCCGTTCGGCGCTATTTTCGGAATTGTGGATACAATTCTCGGCATTATTTTCTAATGGAAAGGAAAAGGGCATCACGCTTCGGCGGATGCCTTTCTTTCCCTTATGAAACGAGCAATCATTCTGTGTTTATCTATGCTTTTATTGTTTCTTGCAGTCTCGTGCGGTAAGGATACATCCGATATAAGCAACAACACAACGCTTAACGCCGAGCAAACGCCGACGGCAGCGCAAAGCGAGACGACGCAAACGCCGGCACCCTCGCCAACCGATTCTTCCGTCACAGAAGAGCCCGAAAGGCTTGACAATGCCGACACCCTAATCGATACAAAACGGGAAACGACAACCGCAGAACTGACACTGCCGCCCTCCAACGGGACTATGCAATTTACGGATTCGGCAAACAACAAGTTTATTCAAGCCGTTCATGCGCAATATCATGTGGACACCGACTTGTTAGTTGCCATCTATAAAGAGCCTGCGGATGACAGTAACTGCGTTTGGCAGTTTAACGGTGCAAAAACAGCGGACGGAAAAATCATACGCAGTGCCGATACTTTGCAATATGTCTATGTCATTTCGGCAGACACCAAAACCATTTGCCGAACCGACGGCAAAGACGATAATATCGGCATGACCGCCAAAGAGGGATATTTCACCTTCAAAACCACAAAAAACATCATTATGCCGCGCTTTACTGACCAACTGAACGGCAATTAAAAAGATACTTTCGGGGTGTTACCTTGAAAGTATCTTTTTCTCTTTTCATATGCTGTTTCGGTCCAATTATATACTATACCCTTCCAAAAGTTTTACGCCCTGCGCGAGGCACGCATCGCGGTCGAAGTTTTCGTTTCCGATGGCCTTCTGCACGATAATACCGTCGGAAACAAGCAAAATCAGCCATGTTAAGAAATCCGCAAAGCCGTTTTTCGTTTTACGGTTATTTTCCGTATTTTTTGCCATACTATCAAGGAAATTCGGGAGGGATTTTGATGGATATTCTGAAAGTGATTTTAACTTCACTGCTGTCGGTCATTACGCTGTTTCTCATCACCAAAATTATGGGGCACAAGCAAATGGCGCAGTTGGATTTCTTTGATTATATCACGGGCATCACCATTGGCTCTATCGCCGCGGAGCTTGCCACGGAGCTGGAACAGCCGTGGAAGCCGCTGATTGCCATGGTGATTTACGGCATTGTTTCGGTTATTCTCAGCCTGCTGATTAACAAGGTGCCGAGAATACGAAAATATCTGAACGGTGCGCCGACCGTGATTATGGACAACGGCAAATTAAGCCGCAAAAATATGAAAAAAGCCAAAATGGATTTAAACGAATTTTTGGTGCTGTGCCGCAATGCGGGATATTTTGATTTGGGCGCAATACAAACCGCCATTTTTGAGTATAACGGCACGCTGACCATTTTGCCCGTCAGCACAGAACGCCCCGTCACGCCGAAGGATATGGAATTAAAGCCGCAACCGGAAACCGTATTTACGGAAGTCATTCTGGACGGCCGCATTTTAGACGACAACCTGCAAAAGCTCGGTTTAGATGTCACTTGGCTGCAAAAGCAACTGGAAAAGCAGGGCTTTCACAATGCCAAAGAGATATATTTGGGCGTTTGTGACAAAGAAAATACACTGGCTTTATATGTCTCCTCCGATTGACGCGATTTTTTGTTGCCTGTCTTGTTGAAATGCCTGCACCACAAGCCGTGCGAGCACAGTCGGCACACGATAGTAGATTTCCCGCAAACTACCCACAAGCGCATTCGTATCCGCCGGGGAAATGTGTCCGTTTTGGACAGCGGTTTCCAACACCGCAAAAAATTCAGCTTTTTTCACGGTAAAAGACAGCGTTTGCACGCTGTGCAAAACATTCCCCTTTATGCGCGGGGAAAGGTAGAAGCTAAGGTGAGGGGAGTCGAACACAATATGGTTTAAAACGGCATATTTTCGCCTGACCTGCGTTAAAAATCTTGCCATACGGCAGTATGGCGGCGATTTTGTGCCTTGTTCAAGCAAAAATCTCCTCGTTTTAAACTGCTCTGCACCGAAAATGCAGAGAGTACGGATGGATTTTTGCTTTTGAGACGGCAGTCGGGCTGACGCCCGACAACGGTGAAAAAGTGAAAATACGCCGTAATATCAAATTTTCGGCATATTGTGTTCGACTCCCCTCACCTTAACCGTTGTGTCGCTTGTCTCCACCGCCAATACATCCGGTAAATCCGACGCAAGCACAGTAACCGTACCGGTGCTTGTGCAAAGTTTAGTGCCTTGTTTTAAACGATTTTGCATAATCCTGTTCTCCTTTTCTTTTCTGCATATTGCCATAAAAAGCGCCCCTGCCCGTCATGCACGACAGGCAGGGGCGTTCTTGACCATCGTACAAGCATTAGCACCTTACGCTTGGGCATCATGTTCGCAAATCGGCAAAACACGCGCAGGTTGCTGTGCGGTCAACGGGCTTGTCCCTCGCGCACTCTTTATGGTATAGACAGTATATTCTTTTTTCACACGCTTTACAAACCGCAAAAAACAACTGTGTCCCGAAAATCGGACTTTCCGCATAGAATTACGCGTTCGGCGCATCGTCCTGTGCGTCAGGCTGTTCGTCTTTTTTGAGCAGGTCTTGTATTTGCGCGCGGATTTCAGCCTTTTCTTGTTCAGAACACAAACGGTATTTTCCGAGTAAGGTTTTTTCTGCGTACGATAAATCTGTGACTTTTTCCAAATCCATATTTCATCCGTCCCTGTTTTTTAATTTGCTGTATCAAACGGCCAGTTGTATTTTATCACAACAATTTCCGTTCGTAAAGTATTATTTGTGCTTTTTTACCACAATTTTTGACAGGAAAGTAGATTTTTCGCAATCTCGGAACGCACGCACAAAAAAGCACGGATTTTTCATCTTGGAAAAATCCGTGCGAAAACAACAAATATTAGGAAACCGACAGTTGCAAGCCGCCGTCTTTGCACACAAGGTGCACGGTGTGCAACGGTTCGTCGCAATGCTCGACCAAATAGGACGAAATTTCATCCTCGGCGTTACGCCGAATGACATTGCGCAAATCTCTGGCACCGCGGACATTCCCGTCCATTTTGCCGACCAAGAACTGCGGCACATCGGGAGCATACGAAAACGCAATGCCTTTATCCTGCAACGCCGTTCCCAATTCGCCGAGCATCAATTCGGCGATTTTACAGTAATTTTCTTCGGTGAGCTCGTTAAACACCACAATTTCATCGACTCTGCCGATAAACTCGGGGCGCAGGAATTCCCGCAGGGCTTTCACAGCCATTTCACGCTTGACTTCCCCTGCCGCTTTGCCGAAGCCCATTGCGGCGGCTTTACGCTCACTGCCGGCGTTGGAGGTCATAATAATCACGGTATTGGCGAAGCTGACCGTTCTGCCGTGGGCGTCGTTGGTTTTGCCCTCGTCGAGAATTTGCAACAAAATATTCATCACATCGGGGTGCGCTTTTTCGATTTCATCAAACAAAATGATGGAATAGGGCTTTCTTCTGACCTTTTCGGTCAACTGCCCAGCCTCGTCATACCCGACATAGCCGGGCGGCGAGCCGATTAAACGGGAAACGGAATGCTTCTCCATAAATTCGGACATATCCAATCGAATCAGCGTTTCGGGTGTGTCAAACAGTTCATAGGAAAGCTGTTTCACAAGTTCCGTTTTACCGACGCCCGTTGGGCCGACAAAGATGAAAGACGCGGGGCGTTTTTGCACGGACAACTGCATACGACTGCGTTTGATTGCCGCGGCAACCAAATCCACGGCTTCGTCCTGCCCGATGATATGCGCTTTCAAGCGATCTTCCATACCGACCAGGCGTTTGACATCGCCCTCGACGATTTTGGTGGTGGGAATGCCCGTCCAAAGGTTAATCACCTTTGCCAAATCCTCCTCGACCACGCGGTTGTCGCTCGCCTTTTCCTGCAAATCCTTTTCTTTGCTTTCGCAGGAAATCAGTTCCGTGCGCACGCGCGCCAATTCGGCATAGCTTTCGTTTTTCTTTGCCTCGTCATTTTCTGTTTCGACCGCCGAGACCAAAGCCTCTTCCTCGTCTTTCAGCTCCGCTTTATGCTTTAAGAACAGTTCGTACTCGCTGATGGCCTTGTTGCGCAGATTTGCACAGGTGCACGCTTCATCCAAAAGGTCAATCGCCTTGTCGGGCAAAAAGCGGTCGGTAATATAGCGTTCGGACAGCACCACGGCTTTATACACGAGGTTGTCGGAAATCTGCACCTTGTGGTAATCCTCGTAATACTTTTTAATGCCGAG
>JBJEPV010000149.1:0-7815 GCA_051881415.1 Candidatus Fimenecus sp. | reverse complement strand
GGGCGGGCGCGGAGACCCGCCCCTACAACGGGTCGTCGAGGACGCCGACCCCTACGCACGAAATATAATGCGTTCGCCTCTACAACCCCCAATTTACAAAATTTCCGCCAGGATTGTGTTGGACAGCAAAAAGCCGTTTCGGGTCAGGGCGATGCGGTCTGCGTCGGCGGTCATATAACCGTTTTGCACAAAAATTTGTGCTTTTTCGCGCATTTCCGCAGGGATTTTGTGCCCGAAACGCGCTTGCACCCGGCTTTCGCGCAACCCCTCTGTAAGGCGCAAAGCGAGCATGGCGTATTCGGTAAAATCGCCGCCGTTGCCGTCGGGTACGGGTGCGCCGCCCTGTATAAATGATTCGAAATCGCGCGGAAAATAAAACCGTTTGCCGTTTAAAAACGAATGTGCCGCAGGCCCCAACCCCAAATACGCCTCGCAATGCCAATATTTTAAATTGTGGCGGCTTTCAAAGCCGGGTTTTGCAAAATTCGAGATTTCGTATTGCATTATCCCGCCGCTTTCAAGCGTTTCACACAGTTGCAAATACAAATCGGCGGTTTTGTCGTCATCGGGGAAGTTGTACTGTTCGCGGCGGCGCCAAAACGGCGTATTTTCTTCCAACTTCAAAATATAGGCGCTGATGTGCGGCACACCGAGCGACAAACAAAAATCCAAGGTTTCCGCAAGGCTTTTTTCGGTTTGGTCGGGCACGCCGAGCATCACATCGAGTGAAATATTGTGTATCCCCGCCGTTTGTGCCGCTTTCACCGCCGCTTCGACGGTTTGGCGGTCGGAAAGTCTGCCCAAAGTGCGGCGTTCCGTGTCCACGGCGGACTGTAAGCCGAGAGAAATGCGATTTACACCGACTTCGGCGAGCACCCCCCAAAAATCGGGCGGCAATTTGTACGGATTGCACTCTACCGTTACTTCCGCTTCGTCGGTCAAAAAGTCCTTTTTTGCTTGATTTACAAGGCTTTTTAAGCGTTCTGCACCGAGGATGGACGGCGTGCCGCCTCCAATGTAAAGCGTGTCAGCTTTACATTGTAAAGCCGCGGCACTTTCCGAAATTCTTTGCTGTAAAGCCGCGCAATATTTATCCATATCCGTCTCACTGCCGCGAAACGAATAAAAATCGCAATACGGGCATTTGGAACGGCAAAACGGGATGTGTAAATACAAGCCTATCGTATTCATACCTTGATAAAGCGCACGGTATGCCCCGTGCTCTCTATATATTTTTGCACCGCCGAAAACGGCAAAAACACCGTTGCGGTGTTGTCATTCGGGTGAAAGCCCAACCGCGCGGCATCTTTTAAATCTTCGTCAAAATAAACCTCAACCGCGCCTGTTTCGTCATTGATAAGCCCCAAGGGCGACACCGAGCCTTTTTTGACATCAAGGTATTTCGCCAGTCGCTCGTCTGAGGCAAAACTCAATTTGGAAGACGCAACCTCATCGCGAATCAGCCCCAAATCAGCGTGTTTACTTCCCTTTAAAACCACCAACATATGGCGCGTACCCTTGTAATCGCGCAAAAACAGATTTTTGCAAATTTCGTCATGCGGATTAAACCCGAGTGCGTTGTACTCGTCCATAGTAAATGCGGGCGCGTGCTCCACGAGTTCAAAGGCAATTTCTAAGGCGTTCAGTCTTTCAAAAATATTTTCACGGCTATTCATCTAATTTCAGCACCGCCATAAACGCCTCTTGCGGGACTTCGACCGTCCCGAAATGACGCATACGCTTTTTCCCTTCCTTTTGTTTTTCCAAGAGTTTCTTTTTGCGCGTGATGTCGCCGCCGTAGCACTTCGCAAGCACATCCTTGCGCATTGCCTTGACGGTTTCGCGGGCAATCACCTTGCCGCCGACAGCAATTTGAATCGGAATTTCAAACATCTGCCGCGGAATATTCTCTTTGAGTTTTTCGGCAATTTTGCGTGCACGGGGGTAGGCTTTGTCCGCGTGAATGATGAACGAAAGCGCGTCTACGGTATCCCCGTTTAACAGCACATCCAGTTTCATTAACTGCGAACGCTCGTAATCCTTGATTTCATAGTCAAAGGACGCATAACCGCGCGTGCGGGATTTTAAAACATCAAAGAAATCGTAAATAATTTCGTTGAGCGGCAACATATATTTGATATCCACACGGTCGGCGGCGAGATAGGTCATTTCCTTATACACGCCGCGGCGGTCCTGGCACAAATCCATAATCTGCCCCACATATTCGGGCGGCGAATAGATGTGCGCCTCTACCACGGGCTCCTCGGCGTAATCAATCGTCGCGGGGTCGGGGTAATTGCAGGGGTTGTCGATTTCGACCACGGATTTGTCGGTCAAATGGATTTTGTAAACCACGCTCGGAATGGTGGTCACCAAATCCAAATCGTATTCGCGTTCCAGGCGTTCCTGTATGATTTCGAGGTGCAAAAGCCCCAAAAACCCGCAACGGAAACCGAAGCCCAAAGCCCCCGAGGTTTCGGGTTCAAAGGAGAGTGCGGCATCGTTTAACTGCAATTTTTCGAGTGCTTCTCTTAAATTTTCATAGTCCGCGCCGTCCGCGGGGTACACGCCGCAGAATACCATGGGATTGACCTTGCGGTAACCGGGCAAGGGTTCTTCGGCGGGGGCATTCGCCAACGTGACGGTGTCGCCGACGCGCGCGTCCGACACAGTTTTAATCGACGCGGTGATATAGCCGACCTCTCCCGAAGAAAGACCTTTCGTCGGCTCTAAGGATGTGGCGCGCATATATCCCGTTTCCACCACGGTAAACTCCGCGCCCGTCGCCATCATACGCATCGTATCGCCGGGTTTAATCGAGCCGTCCATTACGCGGACATAGACGATAACCCCGCGGTAACTGTCATAAATCGAGTCAAAAATCAGCGCACGCAGGGGCTTGTCATCGTGATTTTCGGGCGGCGGCACCAAACGGACGATTTCTTCGAGCACCTGTTCCACATTTTCACCCGTTTTGGCAGACACGCGCGGCGCTTCCATACAGGGTAGCCCTATGACATCTTCCACTTCGGCGGCGACGCGCTCAGGGTCGGCGGCGGGCAGGTCGATTTTGTTTATCACGGGCACAATTTCCAAATCGTGGTCGAGTGCGAGATAGGTGTTGGCAAGCGTTTGCGCCTCAATGCCCTGTGACGCGTCCACAATCAAAACGGCGCCCTCACACGCGGCCAGACTGCGCGAAACCTCATAGTTAAAGTCCACATGGCCGGGGGTGTCAATCAAATTCAAGGCGTATGTATTGCCGTCTTTTGCCTTGTAATCGAGTTTGACGGCGTGCGCCTTAATGGTGATGCCGCGCTCACGCTCCAAATCCATATTGTCGAGCAGTTGTTCTTCCATATCGCGCTTCATCACCGAATCCGTCAATTCCAAAAGGCGGTCGGCAAGCGTGCTTTTGCCGTGGTCAATGTGCGCAATGATAGAAAAGTTGCGAATGTTGTCTTTGTTTTGCATAGAGTACCTCGTGTTTATATAGATGTTAGACATGAAATGATAGAAGATTGGGGAAGTTCTCTGCCCGCCCGCGGGTTTTAATTTGTTTTTGCGGGCGTGGAAGCCCGCCACTACGCGAAAATAAAACCCATGCATGGGAACACACGGCGGGGGCAAGCCTCCCGCCCTACCGTATCATTTGATTTGTGCGTAGAGGGCGTCGACTGCGGCGCCCCGTTGTAGGGGCGGGTTTCCACGCCCGCCCGCAAAAGTGATGTGATTTACGGAACGGTCAAGACCGTTCCCTACGGGTTGCAGATTTTATATCTCACCGCCTGCGCGGTAAAAGCCTTCACCGCGGATTTCGGCGGTTTCGGTGATGACGATAAACGCGTTGCTGTCGAGTTCCTGTACCGCTTTCGCCACGCGGGTTGCGTCCCCCGCGCGGGTGGCGCAAAACAGCATTTGCCGCGCGTGTTCGGAATAGCCGCCGCGCACAGGCAAAACGCTCACGCCGCAGTCGAGCGTACTTGTGATTTCGCGTACCGCGTCTGCGCCCTTTTCGGTGATCATAAACAGCAGTTTATCGTGCGAAAAGCCCGACAGCACCAAATCAATGCACTGCGCGCTGATATAGATAACCACCAAGGAATACAGCACATTTTCAAGGCTTTTGTAAACAAAAAACGAAACGGCAATGACCGCCAAATCTAAAAGCAACACCATACGCCCCATCGAAAAGGACGGAAACAGCAGACGCAGGAGTTTGGAAAGAATATCCGTGCCGCCCGTGGTCGCGCCGCGTAAGAATACAAGCCCCAGCCCCGCGCCGCCCAAAATGCCGCCGAACAGTGCGGACAGCAATTTATCGCCGGTGTACACGGGCACAAACAGCGCAAAGACATCCATAAAAAGCGACATCAAAAAGGTAGCAAACACGGTTTTTACGATAAACCGAAACCCGAATTTATAAAACGCAATCAAAAACAGCGGCACATTTAAAAGGAACACCGCCGTGCCGATGGGCACGGAAAACAAATAGTTTAGGATTGTGCCAATCCCCGTAAACCCGCCGAGCAAAATGCCGTTCGGCGCGGTAAACATATCGACAGACAGCGCATACAGCGCGCCGCCCGCCGAAAAATACAGCAAATCGATTGCCGCTATTTTCGCGGTATTTTGTTTATTTGTCTTGTTCTCCGTTTTTCTGTTCAAGCGCATCGGCCTCCGCGTGCAGAATGCTATCAAACAGCGCACGCAGGCGGTCTTGTCGATTTTGCAGATACAACCAACCGAACAGCGACTCCAACCCCGTGGCGGCGTGATAGTCCCCCTCCGACTGGTTTTTCGGCGTGTGCCCCGGGTGGGCATTTCTGCCGCGCTTATATACGGACAGTTCTTCCGCTGTCAACTGCGGCAAAATCACCTGCGCCGCAGTTGCCTGTGCGCGGGCATTGACCGATTGCACCGAAAGGGTATGTAACTGCCCCGCGGGGCGGTTGGCAGACAGCAACAGGTGTTCGCGCACCAAAAGCCCGTAGACCGCGTCGCCCAAAAAAGCGAGCGCCAAAGGGCTGTATGTATTTGGATTTTGCACGGGAAGCACAGGTTCGGTCAAAAGAACAACTCCATTTCCATTTTATATATTGGATTGTAGGTAAGGGCGGGTTTCCACGCCCGCCCGTCAAAAAATGAATAATTGATGATAATAGGAAAGTCTTGTGGGGTGCTTGCGTAATTTGATTTAATTTTGCGGAACGGGCAAGCCCGTTCCCTGCGGTTCGTAGGGGCGAACTGCGTTCGCCCGCAGGGGTGGACAGAATTTCGCGGACGGACAAGGATGTCCGTCCCTACGCGGTGTTCACCCGCGGCGGGAGCAAATTCTCCGAATTCAGGCACCTTACGGCGGGAGCAAGCCCCCGCCCTACCCTATTATAAAGTATTTCGAGTGGATTTTGCAGGGATGTTTTCGTCAGATTGCGTTTTGTCGTTGAAGCTGTATGCAGATACTGCGAAACGGCAAAGCGCAAAAATGACGGAAAAAGACTGCAAAGTATTTCGAGTGAATTTTGGTGCGGAACAAGGCGAATGGGCGCAGGCATATGCAGATATTCCAAGCCCGTTCAACGCAGTTCCGCGCCAAAAGGCATCGAAATCAGGGTACATAGTCAAATTCGAGGTCGTATATACTTACTGTGTCTCCCTCTTCAATCCCCTTTTCGCGCAGAGCGTCAATGATGCCGCTGGATTGTAAAACCGTTTGAAAATACTGTAACGAGGAATAATCGTCCAAATCGGTTTTGCAAAGAATACGGTATAACCAGTCCGCCTCAACGATATACACACCGTCCTCCACGGTGATTGTGAAGCCGTCTTTCTGTTTCTTTGCAAAAAATTCCTGCGGGATTTCTTCACTTTCATAGCGTTTGACGGGCGGCAGAGTTTGGAGCATCGCCGTCACGGCGTTTATGAGTTCTTTTGTGCCGTGCTTTATGGGCGCAACGATTTCAAAATACTGCAAGCCTTTGCTTTCAATATAGGTGCGGAAGCGTTCTAATTGCTCGTCGTCTGCCAAGTCGATTTTATTCCCCGCGACGATTTGCGGGCATTTGGCAAGTTCGGGGTTGAATTTGACCAATTCTTCGTTGATTTTTTCAAAATCCTCTATCGGGTCGCGCCCCTCGCTGCCCGCGACATCCACCACATGCACAAGCATACGGCAACGCTCCACATGGCGCAAAAATTCGTGCCCTAATCCAACGCCCTCTGCCGCGCCCTCAATAAGCCCGGGAATATCCGCCATAACAAAACTCTGCTCCGGGCCCATGGAAACCACGCCCAAAACGGGGGTAATCGTGGTGAAGTGGTAATCGCCGACAATCGGTTTTGCCTCGCTCACAACGGAAATCAAAGAGGATTTCCCGACATTCGGGAAACCCAACAGCCCCACATCGGCAATCAGTTTTAATTCGAGAGAAACCTCCCATTCCTCGCCCGGTGCGCCGCTTTTGGCAAAGCGCGGGGTTTGGCGCGTAGAGGTGGCAAAGTGGCAGTTGCCCCAACCGCCTTTGCCGCCCTTGGCGGCAACGAACGGCTCGTCCGAGGACATATCCGCCATCACGGCGCCGCTTTCCGCTTCCCGGATAATCGTGCCGCGCGGGACGCGAATGATTAAATCCTGTCCTTTTTTGCCGTTACAGCGTGCGCCGCGACCGTTTTGGCCGTTTTCGGCTTTGTATTTGCGTTTGTAGCGGAAGTCGGCAAGGGTGGAAAGGCTGTCATCCACCTGAAACACAATGTTGCCGCCGCGCCCGCCGTCACCGCCGTCGGGCCCGCCCGAGGCGACATATTTTTCACGGTGGAACGCTACCGCGCCGTCGCCGCCGTTGCCCGCCTTAATTTTAATTTTTGCAATATCGACAAACATATTCCTATACCCTGTTCTTTTTTCAAATTTTGTATTTCGGTCATAATTATTAGTATTATAGCAAAAAGCAGAAAAAAGATAAATAGATTTTAAAAAAAAATCGATTTCTCTGTCTTTCTGCAAGTTTGTTCGATTTTTTTGCGGATTTTTCATTTTGTTTGTTCGGTTGAATTGTGTGTTTATGTATTGACAACCACAATATATTGTGCTATTATTAAGACAGAAAGAAAAAAATGCCAAAAAAGTTCGGCAAAGTCCATATTTTTGGACTTCACAGCAAATTTTTCCGAACATTTGTGTTGACAAATGCAAAATACCTGTTATAATAGGGGTACAACAAAGAAAACAAATGTTCGATTTTGTTCGGAGGTAACCGTATGACAACTTCTATACTGATAAAATCTTTTTTGGAGCTTGCGTTTATTTGTCTTTTGATTTACGGCTTTATACACGAAGATAAGGTCATTGCCTTTGAGCAAAAGGTATGGCGCATTCTCTTTGTGAATTACAGACGCTATCGCCGCAAAAAACGCTATGCAAAAATGCAGAAAAACCGTGATTTCCGCGTGGTAAACGGCGGCGGTGTTCCCGCCCCCCGCAAGCGTGTACGCGGCACAACGCATGTTGCATAACGGCCGATTTTCTTTTGCTTTTTCCAAAATCCTTTCTATATTCACACAACCCCACCGCGGGGCAGACCGAAACAAGTAGGTCTGCCCCGCGGTGGGGTTTCTGTGGTTTTTATCCGTTTGTTACGGCTTGCATATTACATCGGCAAATAATCCATAAACTTCTCGCCATCTCCTTTTTCCAAACTTTGAAGATCACCATTTTCATCTATTCTGCAAACGAAGCATCTTGTATGCAGTGTTAAATTCAGTTCCGGAATCACGCACGAAATAATCGGTTGCATATCCTTGCCGTGTTCTTTTTTG
>JBJEPV010000148.1:0-7906 GCA_051881415.1 Candidatus Fimenecus sp. | reverse complement strand
CTGACCTTGCCGTCGGCGGTTTCTGTTTATTTAAACTATACAGTCAGTGACAATTTAACCGTGATAGAAACGGTTTGTCTTGGTATTGTCAATATTGTTGCAGGCATTTACCTCGGCTCGCACATCCTGAAAAAAACCAATTTCCGCGGCAGTATTGCCGACTATGAATTTTTATACCCGTATTTGCCGGGGATTGTCGGCGGTTTGCTTACCGGTCTGCTTCCCCACCCGGCGCAACTCTTTGCCGATGCCGATTCGATGTGGAGTTTGGCTTCATCTGTCGTGTTGAATTTCGCTTTTTCGTTGCTCAGTGCGGCAATGGGAATTATCTTTTTAGCCTTTTTGTTAGACACCGCCGCGCGTGCGGACGGGGCAGACAAAGACAAACGCCTGAAAATTCTGTGCGCCGTTGTGTTGGCTTCAAAATGCTTTGCGTATCTCGGGCTCATCATACGCGGTTCCTTTTTTGAAGCAGACCTGCTTTCTTGGCTTAACCGCGTGCTGTCCTTCCTTTTGTTGCTTGCGGTGCTGTACGGCGTGCTGTTCGGGGTCCGAAAAAATCCGCGTTTCAAAACGCTGTGGCTGACCGTTTTGCCGATTTTGGCTTTGGCTGAGCCGACAGTGTTTTCCGTTATTGATACTTTGACAGCGTAATTGTATTTGCTGCTTTTACAGAGATATAGGGGGAATTGTATATGCGTACAAGAGGACTTGCGGATTTCCGCGTAGAATATAATGTTTGGCGCGAGCATTTGGCAGAAGATTTGCATATGACCGAGCAAGAGGTCGAGCAGTTGGAACAGTCGGGCGTTGTTCCTGAAACCGCCGTGCCGATTTTGACCGAAGCCTACGGGTTGCCTGCCGATTATTTTACCGAGGATTTGGACGCTTTGGCAATACAGGAACCTGTAAATATCCCGAAAAAACCGTTCGCCTACTTTTACAAAGTATCGTTTGTCTATCAACTTCTTTTTGCGCTGATTGCCTCTGTGCTGATTACATCACTTGTAGCCGTTTCCTTAGAAGACATTGCAAGTAATGCGGTGATTACAGCGGTAACGGCGGTCTTGTCTTGCGCGATTGAAATTCTTGCAGGGGTTTGCCTGAGTGCGTACATACTGAAAAAAACAAGTTTTCGCGGAAAGATTGCCGAGTTTAAATTCTTGTATTTGTATTTGTCCGGGAATGCCGTTGCAGTGCTTTCGACGCTGATGCAAAATCTCAATGTAACGGTCAAAGAAAATGTTTCGAGTTTGCCGATGGGCGCCGTGTTCGGCTATTTGGCGGTGCTTTGGCTTTTTGTATTTCTGAATCCGCTTGCCATGGCGTATTTGCTGGATGCCGCCGCGCGAACCGACGCACAAGAACAAAACAAACGGCTAAAAATACTGTCTTTGGTGATTTTGGCTTCGGTAGTGCTGTCCTATGTTGTGCGCCTGATAGACGGCAGCTTATTCTTGCAGTCTGCTTTGGAGTGGATTAGTTGTGCGCTGTCCTTCCTTTTGTTGCTTGCGGTGCTGTACGGCGTGTTGTTCGGCATTCAAAAAAATCCGCGTTTCAAAACGCTGTGGCTGACTGTTTTGCCGATTTTGGCTATGGCTGAGCCGACGGTATTTGCCGTTATCGATACCTTGATGGGTTGAGTGAAAAAGAGGGGGGAACCGTATGCTGTCCGTTGCCATTTGTGATGATGAACCGCTTGTGCGCAAAGAGATTGCCGACCTTACCGCGGCGTATTTTGCCCGTACGGATATTGACGGGCACCTGACGGAATTCCCCGATGGCGAAACGCTCGTTTCCGCTTATAAAAACGGTACGGCGGATTTTCAAATCGTCTTTTTGGACATCAAAATGCAGGGGCTCAACGGTATTTCCGCCGCAAAACAACTGCGCGAATATGACGAAAACGCGCTGATTGTGTTTATTACCTCGTCGGCGGAATATGTGTTCCGCGGATATGAGGTAAAAGCGTTTCGCTACATCTTAAAAACCGAATTACAGCACGCATTCCGCAAGGTGTTGGAGGAGTGCGTGGCGGAACTTGCCGCTGCCCCGCAGAAAATGTTTACCTTTCACGCCGATACGCGTGACATTACCGTGTACCTTGCCGACATTCTGTATTTTGAAAGCAGCCGTCGGCAGATTACCGTGCATTTGAAAAATGAGGAGTATACCTTTTACGGGAAATTAGACGCGTTGGAAAAAGACCTTGCCGACCGCGATTTTGTGCGCTGTCATCAGAGTTTTTTGGTCAACGCCAAGCAAATCAAATCCGTGCAAAGCGACGCGCTGACCTTGCGTTCGGGTGAAGCCCTGCCCGTCAGCCGCAGTCGCCGCGAAGCGGTGCGCAAAGCGTCGCTGTGGGCAATGCGCTGAAAGGGGAGAAAGCCATGTTTGAAACCGTTTTATTTAATGCGGTAAAGGCGCTGTCCTCGGGTTTTGAAATGGTGTTCGCCTTTATTCTGCTTTCGCGGTTTTTTACCAAAAAATATGACAGTCCCTGGCCGCAGCGCATTGCATTTTTGCTGTCGGCGGGGACGCTTTTTGTGTTGCAGGAGGTCGGCTACGCAGGCGAAGTGAAACTGCTTGCCGAGTTCTTGTGGATTTTGGTGATTTCCTTTGTCCTTTACAGCGGCAAAAAGCGCGACCGCGTGGTATTTTTGGCGGCGTTTTTACTGATGCTCGCCCTTTCGGATATTCTGTCGGTGTTCATATTGTCTTGGGTGCGTGAGCGCGCGCCGTTCTTGGCGGGCGACAGTTTCTTTTTCCGTTTGGTCAACTTTGAACTGCCGTATTTGATTATGCTCGCCGTGGTGCTGTTGTTCAGTATGTTTATCCGCCGAAAGCAAGAGCATATCGCGTTTCGCTATTGGGTGATGCTTTTGGCGGTGCCCGTGGTGGCACTCGTCACGCTGACGGTGTTCCAATACGCGCTCGAAAATTTGCCCGACAACCGCGAAATGCACACCTATATTTATATTTCCGCGGCGGGGCTTTTGTTTATCACCGTTTTGGTGTTCACGCTGTTTTCAAAGCTCCAAAACCAACTGACGATTGTGCGTGACAACCGCGACCTGAAAATGCAAATGGATTTACAGCGGCAGTCGGTGGAAAAAATGGAAAATGCCTACAACCACACACGCGAATTGCGCCACGATATGAAAAATCATATGGTGGCTTTGCGCGGGCTTTTACAAAAGGGGGACACCCAAGCGGCGCTGTCGTACCTGCAAACCATGCAAAGCGATATGGAGGATGCAACCTATTTTGCCGTGACGGGCAACACCGCCGTGGACGCGATTTTAAACGAAAAACTCTTGACCGCCCAACAGCAGCAAACCAATTTGCGCTTTGACGCCGATTCTTTGAAAGAATGCCCCGCAAAGCCGATGGATTTGTGCATTATTTTGAGCAATGCCCTCGATAACGCCTTGGAGGCATGTGCCAAAATCGAGGACGAGCAAGAGCGTGTGATTTCCCTAAAAATCCGTGCCGAGGAAGACGCTGTTGTGCTATCCGTGCAAAATCCCGTGGCAAAAATGCCGAAAAAGCGCGGGGCAACCTTCCTTTCCGACAAGCTTGACCGTGAGAATCACGGCTTGGGGCTTTTGAGCATTCGCACCACCGCCGAAAAATACCGCGGTGAAGTCCTTGCCGAATGTGAAAATAACGAATTTACCTTGCTTGTCCGTTTGCATTTTGCAGTAAAGAACGGCTAAACCCTACCAAAAGTTACAAAAAATCAACCAAAAATGACATTCCCGAAATATTTTCAGAAAAAAGTGCTATTGTTTAGGTGGAAACCAAACAACAGCACTTTTCGGTTTTTGGGAGGGAAATAGTATGACACAGTTTTTCAAAAACGGCTTGGTTGGACTTTTAGGGTATCTCGCCGCCGAAGCGGTAATGATGGTCGGCAGTTTCTTTTTTGCGGACGGCCCGCACAGCCGTACGGATTGTATGATTTTAGGCATTGTGTATCTTGTGTCGCTTGCCGCCGCTTTTGCGGTCGGGCAATGGCGCGGGAAACAGTTTGAAAGTAAATGGAAAACGCTCTTTTCCGTCATTTTTTTAACGCCCGCCGTAATAGCAGTCCCGATTTTGCTCGCGGTTATTTTTAATGCACAATGGGTAATGATTCCGTTGACATTCTCTTATCTGCCCGGAAATTTTGTGAGTATGCTCAATCCGAATTATTTTGCAGAGGAGTGGGAGCTCACACTTTGTATGATTGGCGCGCCGCTGTCCGTGTTGCTTGCCGCTGCCGTCGGTGCGCTCTTTTCTTACGATACCGTCGAGTAGGGAACGGTCGCACTGTTTAGAAATTTGATGTAAATAGAGAATTGTCATCCTGCGCGAAACGAAGGATCTCAAAAGAAAAAATGTATCGAAAACGAGATTCTTCGCCTAACGGCTCAGAATGACAATGCGTAGGGAACGGTCTTGACCGTTCCGCAAAATCACAGCAAATCTACGGGCGGGTGTGGAAATCTGCCGCTATGCGAAAAACCATTGCGTGCGCAGGGGCGCTTCACGAAACGCCCGCGGCGAGGGCTTGCCCTCGCCCTACCGTTATAAAACACGCTTTTCTCTTACAGGTGCAGTTCTCCCACACACAAAAACCCCCGCCATTCTAAAAAGGCGGGGGTGAAATTTTCATGCAATTTATTCCGCATCCTCTTTGTGGGCTCTGTCAAAAAAGGATTTCTTTTCGTCCGTTTCGCCGCCGTCTTTGGCGTCGTTTTTCGGCAAAATCTCCACTTTCACTCTGCCGATGCGGCGTTCCTCGACATTCAAAACCGTAAAACGGACATTTTCGTATTCCACGGTGTTCATTTCGCCGTCCTGCGGCAAAAAGCCCAAACGGCTGATGATAAATCCACCCAAGGTATCGTAATCGTCCTCGGGGAATTTGATGCCGATTTGTTCCTCAACCTCTTCCAAATCGGTGATGCCGTCAATCGTGAAGGTCGTCTCGTTGATTTTTGAGATTTCCTCGTCCTCGTTGTCATATTCGTCCTGAATATTGCCGACAATCGCCTCAATAATATCTTCCAGCGTCACAAGCCCCGCTGTGCCGCCGTATTCGTCCACAACAATCGCCATTTGAATGTGCTTTTCGGTCATTTCCGAGAACAGCGCGCCGCAACGCTTGCTTTCGGGCACGAAATATGCCTCACGCATCACATCTTTTAAGCCCTTGCTTTTCGGAAGCGAAGTGCCGATGTATTTCAGCAAGTCTTTAATATATACCACGCCGACCACATTGTCGGGGTCTTCTTCATACACGGGAATTCTCGAATATCCTTCGTCTATTGAGAGTTTAATGGTATCTTGTAAAGAGTCCTCTAAATCCACGCAAGCCATATCCGTGCGGTGGGTCATAATGTCGGCAACATCAATATCGTCAAACTCGAAAATGTTGTTAATCATTTCCTTTTGCACATCTTCGATAACACCTTTTTCCTGCCCGACATCCACCATCATACGGATTTCTTCCTCGGTGACCTCTTCCTCGTCGGCGTTCGGGTCCATACCGAACAACCTTACAACGGCGTTGGTCGAAACCGAAAGCACCTTAACAAACGGCTTGCAGACTTTGGAAACAAACAGTAACACAGGCACCACGGCAAATGAAACCTGCTCGGATTTCTGCATGGCGATTTTTTTCGGCGCAAGTTCGCCCAAAACCAACGAAAAATACGAAGTAATCAGCGTAATGAGTACCGTGGAAACGCCGCTGATAAGCCCCAACGGCACCACATTTGCAACGGCGGTTTTTGCAAGGGCGTTTGTAAGCATGACGGCAAAACTCTGTGCCGCGGTTGCGGAAGTCAAAAACCCTGCCAAGGTGACGCCGATTTGAATGGTGGAGAGGAAATTGCTCGAATTTTCCGTCAGTTTTTTCACCTGACGGGCTTTTTTGTGCCCGTCCTCCGCCATTTTATCGATTTTTGCGTCATTGAGCGAGATAATCGCAATCTCCGACATCGCAAAAAATGCGTTTAAAAGCGTTAAAATAAACAGTAAAACGACCTTTAAGATAATACTCCCGGGGTCTGCGTCCATATAAATTTGGGACTCCTTTCAAAATTTCATAATTTGCAGTATAGTATATACCATTTTCCCTATAAAGTCAACACGGTGACGAATAGCGCGGCCATCACGCATTGACGATTAAGTTTCCCATTTCCGCCGTATTGAAGGCAAATGCCTCCGTGCGCGTTTGCGTTGTGACAAACTGCATAATTTCCGCATAAGATGCGGTTTTGATATCTATGCGCGGCACATCTTGATTAAAAATTCCCCATTGCGCGCCCGCATTAAAGGCTTTGTAGTTCCATTTTATACAACTGATTTTGTTTTTATCGTACTGTTTCTGCGCATAGTATTCGTTTTCGCCGTTGTTGTATTCCCCGACAAGCACGGCAACGCCCCAATTTTCGCGGACGGTTTTGAGTTCTTTCACACGGTAGCGTATCATACCTCGTTTACTGTCATACAAATGCAATTGATACAGCATATTTTCATACCCGTTTTCCGCGGGGTCAGGCAACACCGCGGTTGACCATACGCCCTCAATCGAGATAATATGCTGTCCGTCTATGCTTCTGACCGCCTGATACAAGGCGTCATATGCCGCATTCGTGCGTTGTACCGCCGCTTCGCTTTCCGCTTCCCACGCATACGCGCCAGTATAACCGCTGTTGTTTTGCGGTTCATTGAGCAAATCATACGCCGCAACGGTTTTTCGGTCTTTATACCGCGCCGCAATCGCCGTCCACAGTGTTTTCGCCGTGTCCATATTGTCTGCGACCTCGTACAGTTCGTTTCTGCCCGCCTTGCCGGTGCAATGGTTCATACTCTGCCCGCCGGGCGCGCCGTGCATATCCAAAATCACATAAATGCCGTGTGCTTCGCATTGGTCAAGCAACCAATCCAACCTTTGAAATCCGGGGTTGTCGTCTGCATTGTCCGTCAGCCACGCGCCGTCCTCCGTCATAAAATTACGATACCAAAACGGCACGCGCACGCAATTAAAGCCGAGGGCTTCTATCTGTGCAATATCCGCTTCGGTAATAAAGTTTTCTTCAAATGCTTTCACGAGTTCGGCGGTTTTTTCTGCACCAAAGCGTTCGGTCAGCACCGCAAGCGTATCGTAATACGCCCAATCATCGGTGTATTCGGGCACAAACCCCATCCAAGTTTCCCACAGCAGCCAGTTGCCCAAATTGACGCCTTTTAAAACGATTTGCTCGCCGTTTTCGTTCACGATATACCCGTCTTGTACGGAAAGCATCTGCATCTCTTTGGGGTTCGTATGCTTGTAGGTTTCCAAAGATTGCACTTCGGGTGTACAACCGAAAAATACAAACAAAAATACGAGCACCAAAAGTACTGCCGAAATCCGTTTCATACTCTCTCTCCCTTTTCCCGTGCACAACGCACATCAAATTTAAAAATGTCGGTTATTACGCTTTTGTCACGGTAATGCGCTGATTTTTTTGCATTTGCAGTTTAATTTCGCGCTGGGCAAAGACCGTTTTGCTGTCTGCGGAAATTTTGCACTGTTCAAACGGATTTTCAAGCACCAAAGTGCCGCCCTGTTCGCTGACAATTTCAATATTTGAGATTTCGCCGTTCTTAATTTCTGCCGACACCAAAAATGCACCGTCCGCACGCAGGTTTTCAAAGCGGCAGTCCAAATCTTTGTCCCAGTTCGGGAAAATCCGCAAAATGCCCTCATAGCTTTGCAAAACCATTTCGTTTAAGGTTGCGGCGGTCAAACTGCAGTTTTCCAAGCAACCGCCGCCGTGGAGCATAAGCAAATTGGGCTGTTGGAATTTTTTGTAGTTCAGTTTCAGTTTTTCCAAAATCAATTTGGGCGAAATTCCAAGCCTTACAG
>JBJEPV010000147.1:0-7997 GCA_051881415.1 Candidatus Fimenecus sp. | reverse complement strand
AGGGAACAACCTTAGTGTTGTTCCGCAAAATAACATCAAAATTCACGGGCGGGCGAACACAGTTCGCCCCTACGATTGGATAGACAAACCCCAATTTGTCATTCTGAACGAAGTGAAGAATCTCCAACCGCACAAAAAATGTGCGAAACGAGATTCTGCGTTTTAGGCGCAGAATGAAAATAAAATCCACATACGGGCAAAAACCCGCCCACAATGCACAAAATAAACCTTATTCTTTGCCCTCGTCTGACATTCCGCTTTTTAATTTTTTGCGAATTTCTCGAATTTGCGGCGGCAAGTCCTCGTCGGGCATTTGATTCGGTACTTCGGTGGTGCCTGCGGCTTTGGCGGTCTCGTAATACCAACATTTAAAATTGACCGTATCCAATGTCTCCTGCAACTCCGCCATCTGCTTTTCCACCTCGGCTTTGCGCTTTTGAAACAGCATAAGCCGTTCCTCAATGGTTTCGTCGCCCCGCATACACAAATGGATAAACGAACGAATATCCTTAATCTGCATACCCGTCTTTTTTAAGCACGAAATGATTTTCAGCCACTCGTAATCGCTGTCCCGAAACACGCGAATACCACCCTCGGAGCGCTCCACAAACGGCAGTAAGCCCTCTTTCTCGTAATAGCGCAAAGTAGAGGGCGCAACGCCCAATTTTTTTGCCATTTCCCCCACGGTATAGTGCATTTTTCATTCCTCCGAAAAAATTTTTAAAAAACCTCTTGACTTAAAGTTAACTTTAAGTTGTAGAATTTGACTTGAAGGAATTATACAGCACTTTTTCGGTGCAGTCAAGGAGGCGTTTTATAGTAGTCTCCGGGAAAAACTGCGACCGCTCGCGAACAAAAATGAAAAATCTGAAAAGGAGTGTTTTGTATGTTAGGAGAATTTACCTATTGCAACCCCACAAAGCTGTATTTCGGGCGTGACGCTTTAAACGGCTTAAACGAGGAATTGCCGAAATACGGAGACACCGTACTGCTTTGTTACGGCGGTGGGTCCGTAAAGAAAAATGGGATTTATGACAAGGTTGTTGCCATTTTAAAAGCAAACGGCAAAACGATTATTGAGGACGCAGGCGTAATGCCCAACCCGACGGCGGAAAAACTGTTTGCGGGCTGTGCGTTGGCACGAGAAAACCATGTGGATTTGATTTTGGCGGTAGGCGGCGGCAGTGTATGCGACTATGCAAAAGCCGTTTCCGTTTCGGCGCACTGCAACGAAAATCCGTGGGATAAATACTATTTGCGTATGGAAGACCCGGACAACGAAATCATCCCTGTGGGCTGTGTGCTGACGATGGTGGGCACAGGCAGTGAAATGAACGGCGGATCGGTGATTACCAATCACGCGCAAAAATTGAAAATCGGGCATGTGTTCGGCGAAAATGTATTCCCGAAATTTTCGGTGCTCAACCCCGAATTTACCCTTACCTTGCCGAAATATCAAATGGTATCGGGTATTTTCGATATTATGTCGCACATTTTGGAGCAGTATTTTTCGGGAGAGGACGATAACACCTCGGACTATATTATGGAAGGACTTTTGCGGTCGCTTATCCATTCCTCAAAAATCGCTGTGGAAAATCCCAACGATTACGAGGCACGCAGTAATATTATGTGGATTGCAACATGGGCGCTCAATACCCTTGTTGCAAAGGGAAAATCCACAGACTGGATGGTGCATATGATTGGGCAGTCTGTCGGCGCATATACAGACGCCACGCACGGTATGACGCTTGCGGCGGTTTCCATTCCCTATTACAAGCACATTTTGCCTTACGGCTTGCAAAAATTCAAGCGGTATGCCGTAAATGTTTGGGACATCAACCCCGACGGCAAGAGCGACACGGAAACAGCCCTGCAAGGGCTTGACGCCATGGAAAACTATATGCGTTCCCTCGGGCTTGTGATGAATGTACAAGAACTCGGCGTGCGTGAAGATATGCTGGACGGCATTGCAGACGGCTCGTTTATTATGGATGGTGGCTATAAGGTGCTCGGCCACGATGAAATTGTGGAAATTTTAAAAGAAAGTATGCGGGCTGAAAAATGAAAAAAGTATTGATAATCTCGTCAAGTCCGCGAAAGGGCGGCAATTCCGACCTGCTTTGCGACCGTTTTCAAGCGGGTGCAGAGAGTGCAGGGCATAGTGTTGAAAAAATATTCTTAAAAAATTACAATATCGGCTACTGCCGCGGGTGTGGCGTATGTAACAGCACCCACAAATGCGTGCAGGCGGACGATATGGCGGCACTGCTTGAAAAGATGGTACAGGCAGATGTGATTGTGCTTGCCACACCCGTGTATTTTTACTCGATGGACGGGCAACTGAAAACCTTTATTGACCGCACCGTGCCGCGCTACACGGAAATTGCGAATAAGGATTTTTACTACATACTGACCGCCGCCGATACGGACAGGGAAAGCCTTGCCCGCACCATAGAGGGTTTGCGCGGGTTTACCTTGGACTGCCTGCCGAATGCAAACGAAGCGGGCATCATTTACGGCACGGGCGCGTGGCAAATCGGCGAAATCAAGGCGACAAACGCCTACACCGAAGCCTTTGAAATGGGCAAACGCGTATAATGCAAAAAACCATTGAAAAAGAGCAGGACTTTTCAAAAGTCCTGCTCTTTTTTGCGTTTGTAGGTATGATTTTGTGCGGAAATCCGTTTTTGTTACTGTTTTGCGCCGCAAATACTGCAAGTGTACCCGACAATTACGGTTTCGTCATACGCCGCCTTATCCACAACCCATTCGTTGGTTGTGTAGGTTTCAATTTCACTTACCGGTTCATATTGATTGCGCAACGCCCTTATGGGGTCTCCGCTGTAACTCGGCGTGTGCGCGCTGTCAAAATGCGCGTAGTATACATCAAGGCTTGCAAATTTTTCATAGCACACGGGGCATTTATATTTTGTAACCGATTGCTGATGCTCCACTGCCTCGTAATGCCCGACTTCGCCGTGATGGACGGTTTCGGTGACGGGTGCCCAAGTGTGCCCGTTTGCACAGGGGTCGGTATTTACGCTCCCGCCCGAAGCAGCACCGCCTTGCGGCGGTTGTGCCGCAGGGGAGGTGGAAGGCGCACTTCCGACAGGCGTATTGGTGCCGGTGCCGCTCGGCGTGCTTGCGCCGCCCGCAGAGGACTGCCCGCCGCTTTGCACGGGATTTTCGTTGACCGTATTGCCGTTGGCAGGCGTGTTCACATCGGTTTTGCTGTCGGAAGAAAAAATGTTACTGAATAAACTGCCGATTTTGCTTTTCTCGGTCGGCGCGGTGGGTATCGGTTCGTCGTTTTCGTCTGTGGGCGCCGTTTCCGTATAGGCGCCGCTTTCGGGAGAAACGGCAGGTAGATTGTTTTTCGCTTGTGCATGCCGAAAGAGCCCCACGCCGAGCGATACCGCCGCCACAGCGCAAAGCGCAATACTTGTGAGGAGAACAGTTGTTTTATTCGGTTTTTTCCATTGCCTTGTCGGGCGCAGCTCGTCCGCCGATACGGCGGCAGGCTCGGTTATGCGCTCCATACAGTAGGGGCAAAACTGCATTTCCGGCGGCAACTCCTTGCCGCAGTGCGGGCAATGCAAAATATCCATAGGTATCACCGATTACAGTATAGTCGAATAGCAGGGAAAAAGCAAGAAAGACCTTGTAAAATACAAAGCCTTTCCGAATAAATTAAACCGATTGGGTTTTAGATTTGTAAAACGCGTATATTTTTTCACATAACGCCGTATCACGAATGTGTTCAACGGTTGCGCGGGGACTGCATTGCACTGCGGAAAATCCGAATATCTGCTCAATTTCGGATTTGTCACACCACTCGTAAAATTCCGTTGTATTGCGGTATGCGGAAAATCCGTATGTTTTAAATTCTTCGTATTTATCCGCTTTCGGTGCATCATCTAACACACGGCAAACATAGTATTTGTCGCGAGCGGAATCGTTGAGTAAAACCAAATCGCCAAATTGCATCGAATGAAACGCATTAAATGCTTTTTTGAAATCCGGTGAGCCGGCATACGCCTTATTTGCGCCGTTTATATACTCGTCATACGAATTCCAAAAACCGTTATACAGCCAGCCGATGGCGATAACTCTTTTCAATCCGCAAAAGCAAAATGGATCGAATTTTTTATCGGGAAAATTGTCTTTTCCTTCAATATACGGGTTTAAATTCATTTTCCAAACTGTCATTTTCATTTCTCCTCGTATGTATAGTTTTTTATTAAAACACGCTTTCACACATCGGATTGAATTATAGTTTTATCCTTTGTGCATTAAATTTTGAAATACAAATATAGGTTTTTGAACTTCACTTTTTCTATGCGAATAAAATTACTCTTGATTCTTTAAAGCATAGCCGTAAGAAGTATTTTCACTATAGCTATAATAATTATACTTCAATAATTTAGCGGCGCTTGTTGGATCACTGATATTTGAAGTTACATCGTAAGGATATGAGGTAGATGAGGTGGGCACCTGAGTAAATGGCATGGGATCTGTTCTTTTCCAACCGGTTTGCTTTTCAAAATAGGCGGTTGTCAAACTGTTCGGTGCTGACCATATACCAATGTTTGTAACACTTGCAGGAATGAAAATAGTAGTTAATTTTGTGGACCTAAAAGCACCATTTCCAATGATTTTTAAACTGTTAGGCAGCGCAATCGTCTCTAATGAAGTACAACTATTAAAAGCATCTTCACCAATCTCTGTTATAGTATTTGGTATTGTAACAGTTTCCAAAGAAGGTAAATTAAAAAAACCGCTATCGGCAATTTTTGTTACCGTTCTTCCTTGAAATGTGCTTGGAATTGATATTGTACGCACAATTTTATAATAATCTCTATTTAAAGAAACCTCTAAATCGCCGCTTGATAGCAAGTTGAAATCTAACATATACGTATCTGTTGAAGTGAAACTGCCAAGGTCTTGGGTTGTCCCATCGGTATAGGTCACTACAAGTGCACCGTCGACCATTTCCATATTGGCAATACCCCTGCCATCTGCACCGGCATCACCTTTGTCACCTTTATCTCCCTTTTCGCCCGTATCGCCTTTATCGCCCTTGTCGCCCTTTTCCCCTTTGATATTGCCGAGGTTCAGGGCTGTGCCGTTTGTGAGTGTAACGGTCAATGTGCCGTCGGTGGCAACGGTAACGGTTGCAATGCCTACGCCGTCCGCACCGTCCGCACCGTCTGCGCCCGCGTCGCCTTTATCGCCTTTTTCGCCTTTAATATTTCCGAGATTTAATGTTGTGCCGTCGGAAAGGGTGAGGACAAGTTCATTTGCCGCATTGATTTCCACATTCGTAATACCGATGCCGTCCGCGCCTTTGATGTTGCCGAGGTTGAGCACCGTACCGTTGGTGAGCGTAACGCTTAACACGCCGCTTGCGGAAATTGTGACATCGGCAATGCCGACACCGTCCGCACCGTCTGTACCATTTATACCGTCTGTACCGTTTGTGCCTGCATCGCCCTTGTCACCTTTATCACCTTTATCGCCCTTGTCGCCTTTATCACCTTTTTCACCTTTTGCGCCTTTAATGTTGCCGAGGTTGATGCTTGCGCCGTCAGAAAAGGTGAGCACAAGTTCGTCTGCCGCGTTGATTTCTACATTGGAAATCCCGATACCGTCTTGCCCGTCTTGCCCGTCTTGCCCGTCTGCACCGTTTGTGCCGTTCACGCCGTCTCTGCCGTCTGCACCGACAACCACACCGAGATTTGCCGTAGTGCCGTCTGTATATGTAATCACAAGTTCACCTGCGGCGTTAATCGAAGTCGATGCAACACCAACACCGTCCTGCCCGTCCGTGCCGTTTGTGCCGTCCACACCGTCTCGACCGTCCGCACCGACAACCACACCGAGATTTGCCGTAGTGCCGTCTGTATATGTAATCACAAGTTCGCCTGCGGCGTTAATCGAAGTCGATGCAACGCCGACACCGTCCTGCCCGTCCGCACCATTCGTGCCGTCCACGCCGTCTCTGCCGTCCGCACCGTTTGTACCGTCCACGCCGTCGCGCCCGTCTGCGCCGACAACCACACCGAGATTTGCCGTTGTGCCGTCTGTGTATGTAATCACAAGTTCGCCTGCGGCGTTAATCGAAGTCGATGCAACGCCGACACCGTCCTGCCCGTCCGTGCCGTCGCGCCCATCTGCACCGTTTGTACCATCCACACCGTCTCGACCGTCCGCACCGACAACCACACCGAGATTTACCGTTGTGCTGTCTGTATAAGTAATCACAAGTTCACCGGCGGCGTTGATAGAAGTAGACGCAACGCCGACACCGTCCTGCCCGTCCGTTCCATTCGTGCCGTCTACACCGTTTGCGCCTGCATCCCCTTTATCACCCTTGTCACCTTTTGCACCCTTGATATTGCCGAGATTGAGTGTTGTTCCGTTTGTAAGGGTAATTCCAAGTTCGCCGTCTGCGCTGACGGTAATATTGGAAATACCAACACCGTCCGCGCCATCTGCACCGTCCGCACCGTCGCGCCCGTCCTGTCCGTCAACGCCGTTTGTGCCGTCCACACCGTCACGCCCGTTTGCGCCCACAACCACGCCGAGATTAGCAGTTGTATGGTCGGAGTAGGTCAGCACCAATTCGCCTCTTGCGTTAATTTCGGAATTGACTACGCTGATGCCGTCTTGCCCGTCAGCACCGTCACGCCCGTCTGTACCGTTTATACCGTCCACGCCGTCTCTGCCGTCTTGCCCGTCCGCGCCGTCTCTGCCGTCGGCACCGATAACATTCCCAAGGTTGGAACGCTGCCCGTTAGAGTAGGTCAGCACCAATTCGCCGTCAGAATTGATTTGGGCGTTGGTTACGCTGATACCGTCCGCACCGTCGCGCCCGTCTTGTCCGTCGACGCCGTTTGTGCCGTCCACGCCGTCACGCCCGTTTGCGCCCACGACCACACCGAGATTTGCCGATGTATTGTCGGAATAGGTCAACACAAGTTCACCGTTTGCGTTGATTGCAGAGCGCACGATACTGATGCCGTCTCGACCGTCCTGTCCGTTCGTACCGTTTATACCATCTGCACCGTCTCTGCCATTTACGCCGTCAACACCGTCGCGCCCGTTCGCGCCCACAACCACACCGAGATTGGCGGTTTGCCCGTTGGTGTAGGTTAATACCAATTCACCGTTTTCGTTGATGCTACTGTTTGCAACCCCGACGCCGTCCGCACCGTTCATACCCACAACTCTGTCCAAATTTACGGTTGTTCCGTCTGAAAAGGTCAGCACCAACTGCCCGTCTTCGTTCATATCCGCCGCGGAAATGCCGACGCCGTCTTGCCCGTCGCGCCCATTTGCACCGTTCACGCCGTCACGCCCATCTATACCGTTTATACCGTCCACGCCGTCGCGCCCATTTGTACCGTCTTTGCCGTTTTGTCCGTTTGCGCCGTCCTTACCGTCTGCGCCGACCGCTTTGCCCAAATTAAGCACCGTGCCGTCGGAAAGGGTTATCAGCAATTCGCCGTCTTGTGAAAAAGCGGCGGTTTTTATGCTTGTCGGGTCTGTGTCTGCATTGGCTTTCAAAGAGGCTGTCCAATCCTTTTGTGTGCCCGTATAGCCGTTTTCCACGGCAATTTCATAAGCCGATTTGCCGTTTAACGAAGAAAGCCACTCCTGCACCGTGCCGTTATAGCCGTATTGCACCGCCAATTCATATGCGGACAGCCCGTTTTTCACCGTAGTATTTGCGGGAACACCGCTTTTTCTGTGCACGAGCGTCGCCGCCCCCACCGAAATGCCGAAAATCAACACTACCGCAAGCAGTACAGCGATGATTTTTAAACCGATTTTATGTTTCGATTCGATTTTTTGCAAAATAACCCTCTTCTTTCTTTCGTAATTTTCTTCATCATACCACATTATATTACAAATTACAACTAAAATTTACTTGCAAAATATCATACATATTTACTTGTATAATTCCGTCATAAAATGCAATACAATTTAAAGTA
>JBJEPV010000146.1:0-8031 GCA_051881415.1 Candidatus Fimenecus sp. | reverse complement strand
GACCGTTCCCTACAATTTTTCATTTTTCATCATTCATTATTCATTCATTTTCGGGGCGCCGAGTCGTCGCCCCTTACAAATTAAAAATTGAGTGCGACGGGCGTTACACAAAATAAATCGGGTTGCTGACGCACCGCGCAAAGGGCGGTATGGGCAATTTACAATCCGCAGGCAGACGGAAGTGCATAACGGTTTTATAGGCAAGCTTGCGGATTGCGCCGTACTGCGTCAGAATTTCGGCACGGACAAAGCCTTTTTCTTTGACCGAAATATCCGCTTCGCGGACTTTCTCCCCTGCTTTTGCGGTATATTCATATAAAACGGTATCGTTGCCGTAAACCACAACGCGGTCTTTTCGCTTTAAGCCCTCGGCTTTGATATGTACCGTGGTTTCAGGCCGGAATTCCACGGTATCGCCTTGGATAGCCTGCCCGCAGGTCAAAAACAGTTTTGGGCCGTTGACGCTTTCGGTGACAAAGGCATTGCCGTTTTTCAGCGCTTTCAAAATATCCGCCGATGTGCAGGACTCTGCGCAGACATAGGTAGTCGGGCGGGCGAGTAAATCTGTTACCACATAATCTTTGTGGTAGTCGCTCCCGCCGACGGCGGCGAGATGCTTGCCTTTTAACAATTCCTGATGCCACCAAGCGATGGCGGTCATATTGTCGATATGCTGGGGACCGTTCCAAATCTCCACACAGTCGCAGGTAAAGCCCTCTCTTGGGAGATGCCAACCGCAGTTTTTACATTCGGGGTGGTTTAAGGAAATCACCGCGCCGTTTTGTTTTGCTTCCGCATACAGCGGCAGAAAGTCCTCAAAACTGTTGACGCAATAGGGCTTGGTGAATGCCTGTTTTACGCCCCAAAAGTTGATATGTCCCAAAAAAGAGGTCAATTCCGTACCTTTTAAAACAAGCATATCACGGTTGTTGTAATCGTTATACGCCGCAACGCTGTTGTTGTGGTCGGTAATAATGAGATAGTCGAGTCCTTTTTTATTCGCCTTTTCTATGAGTTCCTCGGGCGAATATTTGCCGTCGCTGTGGAATGTATGGGAATGGGTATCACCTTTGAGCCACCGTTTTTCTTTGAAACGGAACACGATTTCATATTCCGCGCGCACGCCGTTCCCGACACGGTCGAGCCCCACAATGATTTTCCAGTTCCCCGCGGCGGGTACACAACGGTCATATCCCGGTGTTGCGTACTTTTCGCTGATAATCACCTCTTGCCGCACATTGCCCGACGCGCCGATTTGCCTGCCGTTAGCACCCACAAGCCCAAAATCGAGGTTGCCTTCGGCTTTGGGCGTCCAGGTATGGCGAATGTGCAGCTCCTCCACATTTTCCGGCACTTCAAAATCTATATAAAAGCATTTTTTACAGTCTTGCGGTGTAAATTCCTTTTCCAAACGGACTGTTTTTGTCTGCATACAAAATCCACCTCTTTTTGTTTGGTGTAATCATACAATATTTCGTCGCATATGTCAAAGGAACTGTTGCAAATGTGCAAAAATTATGCTATATTTTTTGTAAGTTAGAAAAAAGTGAGGGAGAATTTATGGAAAATAACCAACCGCAAAGCAAATTGCGTAAAACCTCGCCGTTTCGGTACGGCATCGGTATGTTCGGCACCTCAATTCCCATCAATATGTTTAAAACCTACGCGGCTATCTTTTATGTGGATATGCTGGGTTTGCCGATGAAGCAGTATTCTTTGGTTTTATTGATTTACACCTTTGTCGATTCGATTGACAACCCCATTTACGGCTTTTTGTCCGATAAAACCCGTACCCGTTGGGGGCGCAGACGCCCGTGGCTTGTGATTGGCGTGCCGCTGTTGATTTTGTGCTTTATTTCGTTCTTTAATGTACCGTCGGTTATCGGTGAAAATCAAACCGCGCTGTTTGTCTATTTTTTGCTGATGTACATATTGACAGGCACGCTCGATTCCTTAATGAATGCAAACTACGGTGCGCTGTTCCCGGAGTTATTCCACAGCGACCACGAGCGCGCAAAAACCAACGCCATTCGCCAGGCATTTCAGCTTGTGGCAATGGTGATAAGCATTGCGCTGACGCCCATGATTACGGAAAAAATCGGGTATCGCTTAACGGCGGTTATTTACGGCGGATTGGCTTTGGCAGTGATTCTGTACTGCACCTTCGGCTGTCATGAGAACCCCGAGAGCTGGTCCACGGAAACGCCGAAAATTTGGGGTAGTATTAAAGCGCTCATCACCAACAAAAAGTTTTGGATTTTCGGGCTTGCGGGCGCGTTTTATTCCGCGGCATTTTCTCTCATTTCGCAGGCCATTTCGTTCTATGTGAAATACTCCTTAAAGCTCGACAGCGGCAAAACCACACTTTTGATGGCGGCGGTTTTTGCGGTAGCACTTGTCGGCGTTTTGATTTGGAGTAAAATTACCAAACGCGTTTCAATTATGAAGGTTTGGCGCACATCGTTTTTCGTAATGGCTGTCGGTATTGCGCCGCTGTTCTTTATAAACAGTTTGGTCCCCGCGATGTGCATTGCGGGCGTTGTGGGCTTCGGCGTTGCAGGGTGTTTGACCACAATGGACTGCATCGGTGCGAAAATTATGGACGAAGATTACGAAAAATACGGCGTAAAGCGTGAAGCAATTATTTCGAGCTGTATGGGCGTTTTGAATCGCTTGAACGGTCTGTTTACCTCCCTCGCCTTTTACATTGCGGCAACCGTGTTCGGCTTTGAAAACGGCGACAATCCCGGCCCCAACCCCGACCTTGCCTCGCGCTTTTTGCTGATTATTTTCCCGGGCGCGGCGGTTTTGATTGCGGCAATTATTTCGCTGTTCCTGCATTTCAAGGACGAAACCGACAAGGAACAAGAAAATGAACAAGAATAAATATTTAATTATCAACGCCGATGATTTCGGCTATAATGAAGCACAGACCAAAGCCATATGCGAGTTGTACCAAGCGGGCTTGATTACCTCAACCTCTCTAATGGCGGTGGCGGACAGCGCAAGCGAAGCGGCAACCTTGGCGGCAAAGGAAAATATTACGGTAGGGATACATCTGACCGTGAATTCCGACAACGCCGAACATCGCTGGCAGAGTGTAAGCGGTGCGAAATCTCTTTCGGACGGTGCGGGGTTATATCCTAACCAATCGGGGCTCGCCCTGCACGCAAAGCACCGCGACATAGCCGCCGAATTGGAGGCGCAATACGATTTTGCCGTAAAAAACGGCTGTGCGGTTGACCACGCCGACAACCATTGCGCCACGCTGTACGGCATTAACGGGCGGCGGTTTTACCGTGACGCTTACGCCTTTTGCAGTCGGCACAATCTGCCTTACCGTTTTCCGAAAACGCCGTATTTTTTAGAACGGCAGTTGGGGCGAAAACTCCCCCGCGCGGTGCTCGCGTTTCAAAAGCATTTGGTCTCACTTGGGGAAAAGCAAGGTGTAAAAATGCCCGATGATGTGGTTTCCAATCCGTATACGCTCGAAAAAATCGGGGATTACGAAGGTTTGCGCCGTTATTATCTCGACGCGGTGGAAAATTCAATAGACGGCGTAACGGAAATGTTCTTACACCCCGCCTACCCTGCCGACAACGGCGAACGCGAATGGCAAAAGCGCGTTTGGGAATTGCAACTGTTGCAAAGCGGCGATATTTTGCAAAAGGCTGAGGAAAAAGGCATACAGTTGGTTTCCTGGCGCATATTTGAGAATTTATAACCGCAAAAACCCGCAGTTTCAAGGAGAGACTGCGGGTTATCTTTTTTAAGCCGAATTATACTTGTTTGGTGTTGCACTCGCCTGCCCATTCAAAGCCCTTTTTGGCAACAATGACGGCGATAATTTCATTCAGTATTGCCGCCGCGGCAATCGTACCCTGTATAATTTCTGCACATTCCGGGGCAGAGCCTTGTAAGGAGGATACGGCAATGCCCGTAAATACCAAGGACACGCCCGAATGGGGCAAAAGTGTAAGCCCCAAATACTTTTTCACGGTTTTCGGTGCTTTTGTAACGGCACTGCCGAAATAGGCGCCGAAGTACTTGCCCGCCGCACGGGAAAGGATATACACGGCAGTAAACAACCCTGCGCCCAAAATGGAATGATAATCCAGCGGCGCGCCGAGATTGACAATGGCAAGCAAGATTGCCACACCCAAAAGCGGGTGGAAATCTTTGGAGATTTGCGCCAGGCGTTCTTCGGAAACGATATTGGCAAAGGCGGCGGAAAACGCCATACCCATCAGCATAAAGTTTAAAACGGGAGAGGGCATTACATAGGTGTTCACCACGATCCCCAAAGCGCTGACGGCGGCTAATCCGACACATAGTATCAACAGCGTTACCGCTTTGCCGCGGTCTTTTTTGAGCAAAAATCCTGCGGGCACACCGAGGACTGCGCCAATCACAAGCGGCAACAGCACAATCAGCGGAATCATATATGCGGGCATTCCCCCGCCTGAAAGGTACGAGGTAATCACGGAAATGACCGTGAAAAACACCACTACGCCCACCATATCGTCCAGCGCCGCCATGGGAATCAGCGTTTTTGTAACAGGACCGTCGGTTTTAAACTCCTGCACAATGGAAAGGGCGGGCGCGGGCGCAGTTGCCAAGGCAATCCCGCCGAAAATCACCGCAAGATACAAAGGGATTTTCATAAAATAAAAGAATATGCCGAACACAAGGCTCACGAGGAAAAAGGTACCCAGCGATTGGGTTAAGGTGGTGACAATGATTTGTTTTCCCGAGCGTTTGAGCCTGTTCCACACCAATTCCGTGCCGATCATCACACCTACAAAACATTCAGCAAGGTGCATTAAAATTTGATACCATTGTGCGTCCAAAAGGGACTGGGGCAACAGCGCAACCGCGTAAGGACCGAACACCATACCTGCAATCAGCCATCCTAAAATGGCGGGCAGTTTGATTTTGGTAAAGAGTTTACCAATGATAAAAGCGATTGCGATTACGGCAAGCCACCTAAGAATTTGCATTGTGTTCACCTGAATTTCAGAAAAAAATCGTTCCGCACTTGACTTGTACGGTGTATCTGTATTACACTATTATTGACTGTTTGGTCAATAACCTACACTATTATATGCAATACACAGCCGTTCGTCAAGGTGCAGAGGGTTTTTCGTTGAGATTTGACAAAGTTTGCCTGTGTTTGGTATGATAGTAACAATACAAAATGAAAAGTGAGGGCTTATTGTGCAATACTCCGTTCACCGAAAATTACACACCGATTTCAGCGTATTTGAAGAAAACAAACTGCCTGCGCGCAGTTACTTTATCCCCTTTTCCACGGCGGAAAAGGTCAACACAAGCGATTATAAAAACGAGCGCTACACATCTGACAGAGTTCTTATGCTCAGCGGCGAGTGGGATTTCGCCTATTTTGACCGTTTAAGCAAAATTCCCGAGCCGTTTGACACCGCTTCGGCGCAATTTGACAAAGTAAATGTTCCCTCCACTTGGCAGAGAACGGGCTATGACCAAATCGCTTATATCAACACACGGTATCCGTTCCCCAAAAAGCCGCCCCATATTCCCGAAGATGTGGCTGTGGGCATTTACAGAAAAACCGTTGTTTTAGCGGAAAGCCCGCGCAAGGTCATCACCTTTTTGGGCGTGGCAGGCGCAATGGCGCTCTATATCAACGGCAAATATGTGGGATATTCCGAGGGTTCCCACAACACGGCGGAGTTTGACATTACACCCTTTGTAACAGACGGGGAAAATGAAATTGTAGCCGTTAACTACAAATGGAGCAACGGCACATACCTTGAATGTCAGGATATGTTCCGTGAAAACGGCATTTTCCGCGATGTGTATATTACTTCTCAGGGGGCAAGCTACATTTCCGATTTCCTGTTCCGCCCGCAGAAAAATACAGACGGTACATATGATTTACATATCAGCGTTGAAGGCGTATTTGCAGACGGTACAAAATTGCACATTGCCGCAAAAAATGCAAATGGCATTTTGTTTGAAGCCGACCTTTTGCCCCGGACGGAAGCAACTGTTTCTGCACTGACGGTGAAAGAGTGGTCGGCAGAAATTCCAAATGTTTATGAAGTTCTGCTCACTCTTACGGAAAACGGCACAGAGGCAGAGGCTGTACGCACATATTTAGGCTTTAAAGATGTACGCATCAAGGGAGAGGTGTTCTACTTAAACGGTCAGCCCATTAAAATGTTCGGTGCCAACCACCACGATACGCATATGACAAAGGGCTATGCTATGTCTCTTGACGATTTGGAGAAAGATGTGCAGTTGATGAAAGAATACAACTGCAACGCCGTGCGTACCTCCCACTATCCCCCCGATCCGGTCTTTTTGACCATGTGCGACATTTACGGACTTTACACCGTTGACGAGGCAGATATTGAAACTCACGGCTTTTACGCCATCCCTCACAGCACATATAACCCCAACCGTTTAAGCAACGATATGAAATGGGCATCCCATTACCTTGACCGTGTTGTCCGTATGTATGCGCGTGATAAAAACCACATTTGCGTAACAATGTGGAGTCTGGGCAACGAATCGGGCGGCTACAAGTGCCAGGATGTTTGCTATGACTTTTTACATAAGGAAAATCCCGAAGTTCCCGTACACTATGAAGGCGTTAACCGCAGTAAGCGTTGGGCTTATGATGTTGTATCAAGAATGTACGGCAGACCGAAATTGATGCGCAAAATCTTAAACGGCACAGCGGGCAAAAAATACAAGGGCAAGCCCTTCTTCCAGTGCGAATATGCTCACGCCATGGGTAACGGCCCCGGTGGATTGGAAGAGTATATGCAGTTGTTCTATGCTTCCGAGCAATTTATGGGAGGTTGCATTTGGGAGTGGGCTGACCACAGCGTTTACGATGAAAATGCAAAATACAAATGGACATACGGCGGTGACCACAACGAGCCTATCCACGACGGTAACTTCTGTGTTGACGGTCTTTTCTACCCCAACCGTGAGCCTTCAAGCGGTGCTTTGGAAATGAAGGTTTGCTACCGTCCCATTCGTGCAAAGTATTTGGGCAACGGCAAAATTGAACTTAAAAATACACGTTATTTCAAGACTACTGATGACATTTCAATTGCCTACCGCATTTTAAAGGACGGCAAAGAAGCTGATAACGGCGTTTTAGATGTTGTTTTAGCACCACAGGAAGTTAAGGAAATTGCTATTAAATCCGATGTATTTAAGTCCGTTAAAAATGATATTTTCCTCGACCTTATTTACACAAGCAAAGAAGACGGCAGAGAAATTGCCACAGAACAGCTGATTTGCTCAACCGCCGCAATCCCCGCCGCAACAATCAAGGAATATGCAAAAATTGAAAAGGACGACGGTGAAATTGAGGTTGAGTTCAAGGGCGGTAAGACAAAATTCGACTGTAAAAAAGGACTTGTAAGCTACAAAAAAGACGGCGTTCAGTATATTAACAAGAAACCCTTGGACGGCCTTTACGGCTTTGTACCCCACATTTACCGCGGACGCCTTGACAACGACCAATACTTAAAAGGTTATTGGGATGTTATCGGTTTGGAAACCGCAAAGGTGCACTTTACAGGCTGTAAGGTTAAATCGGATAATAAGGGCAAATTTGTACGCACATCGTATAAATTTATCACCCGAGGCATCTTCCTTTTGGCAACTGCAACCGTTGATTACCGTTTCTCAAAGAACGGCGAAATGGCCGTAACTCCCAAGCTTTCCGCTGTTTGCCCCATGCCATTACAGCTCCCCCGATTCGGTGTTCATCTTGAAATGCCCAAATCCTTTGAACAGGTCACCTACTACGGCAGA
Source organism: Candidatus Fimenecus sp. (assembly GCA_051881415.1). Taxonomy (GTDB): domain Bacteria; phylum Bacillota; class Clostridia; order Oscillospirales; family Acutalibacteraceae; genus Fimenecus. Next base: position 213 of record JBJEPV010000146.1, on the reverse strand, counting down.
GGACCTGTGGAGAACTACGCCGACTTTAAGGAGCACGCACCAATAGGCATTTACGAGACCACCGTTACCGATATGCCTCACAAATACATTAAGCCCCAGGATTCGGGTAACCGCGGTGAGGTAAGATACGGCGTTCTTAAAAACGAGGATGGCAAGGCACTTTGCTTTACAGCGGCAGACAAGGCTCTTAACTTTAATGCAAACCACTTTACA
>JBJEPV010000145.1:0-8087 GCA_051881415.1 Candidatus Fimenecus sp. | reverse complement strand
CCCCTGACCTTTTGGTTCGTAGCCAAACACTCTATCCAGCTGAGCTAGCAGCGCAAATGCGGTTAAAGTATTCTTTTGACCGCCGAAATATAATACCACCAACCGCCGAAAATGTCAACAATTTTTTTGGATATTTTTTATTGTGCAGAAATATAAGTCGTTCGGCGCGGGTGCAGAAGGGCGAACTGTGTTTATCGGCGGCGGGAGCAAGCCCCCGCTCTACTCTATAACAGACATTTCCGTTTTTAGAGAAAATCCACGCCCGCAGACAGGTGTGGCCACCTGTTCCTATGATTGGTAGGGACGATGCACGAATCGCCCGTCAAATTTACTGTGAATTACGGAACGGTCAAGACCGTTCCCTACACACACGCAATGTATTTCGTGCGTTGGGGCAGATTTCCACGCCCGCCCGTGGATTTTGTTGTAATTCTGCGGAACGACACTAAGGTCGTTCCCTACGAATCGTAGGGGCGGGTTTCCACGCCCGCCCGTGGATTTTGATTTAATTTACGGAACGGTCAAGACCATTCCCTACAAGTACGCATAACAAATTGCGCGTAAAAGACACCGAATCGACTCATCCTGTGATTCCGTTTTGCGCGCCCAAATAATTAGCATTCTGCGGCGAAGTGGGAGAATCTCCACACAAAGAACCCTCCCCGTCCGATTTTAAAGTTAAAGCTTTAAAAATTTTTCGTCCTTTGCAGAAAAGCCCTTTTCATCAGCAACGAACCGTTCTGCCTGCATATGCAAGTCATATTTTTCGCGAAGTTTTATAATTTGTTGCATCATCGGCGAATTGTGATGCAAATCAATCGCCTGTTGGTCTTTCCAACTGTCAATCAAAAGAACGGTTTCGGCGTCTTCCATTGGAAAATAGTATGCATATTTCAGATTTCCCGGTTCTGCGCGAATATCGTTTACGATACCGCTTGCCATCATTTCCTCGGCAAACTTTTTGGCATTTCCGTTTTTTCCGGTGTAATAAATCAAAACTGTTATTGACATTGTTTTGTCTCCTGTCGTATCCTTTCTGTTATCCTATATATTTTTGTATCATACAATAACCCTCACGCACCGATAACAGATTTGTGAGGGTTATTTATATTATTTCGTTTCGTCCTCGCGGTAGTGTTTATACCCCGGGTGTTTGCCCGTAATGCCGTAATATTTGCGCAAATCAATCAGTTTTTGGATATTCTCTTCGGAAATTTCCTTTTCGCCGCCCAAAAGATGTGCAGTCAGGCTGATTTTTGCAAACAGTTCGAGTGTTTCCATACGGTAATAGGCGGTGATTGCGTCCGCACCGACGGTCAGCGCGCCGTGGTTGGCAAGCAACAGCACATCGTGCTCCTGCAAATAGGGCGCAATCGCGTCGGGCACTTCATAAGTGGAGGGCGTGCCGTAGGGCGTGACGGGAATGGAGCCGATGGCGGCTACCGTTTCAATCATTGTGTAACGGTCCAGCGGCACATGTGCCACCGCATAGCCTGTGGCTGTGGGCGGGTGTGCGTGCAACACGGCGCCGACATCTTCGCGTTCCTTATAGCAACGCAGATGCATTTTGATTTCCGAAGACGGGCGGTAGCCGTTTTCCGCCTCCAACACATTGCCCTCGCCGTCAATCACCACCAATTTTTCAGGGGTGATGAAACTTTTGCTGATGCCCGTAGGTGTCGCCAAAAAATTGCCGTTCGGCAGTTTGACGGACAAGTTGCCGTCATTCGCCGCAACCCAGCCCAATTGCCAAGTTTTGTGGCAGATGTCGCACATAATTTCGCGCGTTTCCATATAGTCCATAGTGATACTTCCTTTTCAATTTAAATTTTAATCGGTGACAACGCCTTTTTGCAGTAAAATATTCGCATACAGCGCGCTCTCGCCTGTGGCAATAATCGCGTAGGCTTCTTTTGCCTGCTCGTAAAACGCAAAGCGCTCGATATACTGCACCGCATTTTCGCCGCGTGCGTCATATTTTTGCACCGTGTCAAAATAAGTCTTCCAAATCGGGGTTTCCACCGTGTCGCCGGGGACAACTTCCATTAACCCGACGGGTTTTTCCACATAGGTGTCTAACGGGAACAGTTTCAAAATCGCGTCCAGGATTTCCGGTACGCCGTGGCCGTCCATACGAATGACTTTGGCGTTTTTGCCCATACTTTCGGCGGGAAAATTTCCGTCGGAAATCACCAAACGGTCACCGTGCCCCATTTCGCAAAGCACCTTTAAAAGTTCGGGAGACAGAATTTTCGGAATGTTTTTCAGCATAATCCGTTGACCTCCAAAAATGTTTTGTAAGCGTTTTCTACTTGCGTGCTTATATTTGGTGTGAAGGTATTCACCTTGTCGGAACGCCGCACAATCTCGCGCGCCTCTTTTAAATCTTTGACCGCACCGAGTGCGAGCAGTTGCAACACCAAATTGCCATAAACAGTCGCCTCCACGGGGCCTGCCACCACGGGTTTGCCCAATGCGTCTGCCGTTAATTGGCACAACAGCGTATCTTTCACACCGCCGCCGACAATGTGCAACGCGTCATACTGTTTTTCGGTGCAGGTTTCGATTTGCCCGACTGCATAGCGATATTTGAGCGACAGGCTGTCATACATACAACGCAGAATTTCGCCTTTTGTCTCGGGCACGGGTTGCCCTGTTTTGCGGCAGTATTCCTGCACACGGCGCGGAATGTTGCCCGCAGGTACAAATTCGGGCGCGTCGGGGTCGATAAAGGAGCGGTACGGCGTTGCCGCGCGTGCCAGCGTTTCCATTTCGGCAAAGGAGAGGTTTTCGCCCTCTTTTTGCCACTGGCGGCGCGTTTCCTGTATGAGCCATAGCCCGATGATATTCTTTAAGAACGAGGCTTTGCCCGCGTAACCGCCCTCATTGGTGACATTGCATTCTTCGGCGGCGCTGTTAATAATCGGTGTGGCAAGCTCCGTGCCCAACAGCGACCAAGTGCCGCAACTTAAAAACAGGAAATCTTCTTTATCCGTCGGCACGCTCGCCATTGCGCATTGGGTATCATGCCCCGCAACGGCAATCACCTCGGCGGGGGTAAGTCCCAATTCCTCGCAAAGGTCGGGCTGTAATGCACCTACCTTTGTCGCAGTCGGCACGATTTCGGTGAACAGCCGTTCAGGCAGTTCCAAAGCCGACAGCACGCGCTTTGACCACACACGCTGTTTGGCGTCGAGCAGTTGTGTGGTGCTGGCAATGGAATACTCCGTGCACTTTTTGCCCGTCAGCAGAAAATTAAACAGGTCGGGCATGAGCAAAAGCGTTTCGGCGCGCTCCAACAGCGCGGGGCGATTCTCCCGCAACGACAGCAGTTGAAACGCGGTATTGATTTCCATAAACTGATTGCCTGTTATGCTATAAAACTCGCTTTTCGGCAAATATTTGAAGGCTTCTTCGAGCATGCCCACCGTGCGCGCGTCGCGGTAATGCACGGGATTTTCCAGCAGTCTGCCGTCCGCGTCCAACAGCCCGAAATCCACGCCCCAAGTGTCCACACCGATGCCGTCGAGTTCGCCGTACCCTTTGGATTTGATGAGTGCCTGTTTCACTTCAAAAAACAGCCGCAAAATATCCCAATACATGGTGCCGTTTACCGTAACGGGGTCATTTTGAAAGCGGTGAATTTCCTGTAAATCGAGTGTTTCGCCGTCAAATGTGCCGAGCACGGCGCGCCCCGAGGACGCGCCGAAGTCGAAACTCAGCAAACGATATGTTTTTTTCATAAACTGTACCCTTTATTTATACATCGGCCCGAAGTTCTTGCAGGCGCGGAAGTCCTGTGACTCTTTATCCATACCGAATGCGTTCCACACGGCGGGGCGGAAGATTTTTTCTTCGGGAACATTGTGCATACAAACGGGAATACGCAAAATCGAGCAGAGGGTAATTAAGTCTGCGCCGATATGGCCGTAGCTGATGGCGCCGTGGTTTGCGCCCCAGTTATTCATCACATCGTATGCGCTCTTGAACGCGCCCTTGCCCGTAATGCGCGGGGCAAACCAAGTGCACGGCCAAGTGTAGTCGGTGCGTTTCCACAGTTTGTCGGAAACTTCGTCGGGGAGATTGACGGTATAGCCTTCGACAATCTGCATCACGGGGCCTAAGCCTTTGACGATATTCAAACGGCACATCGTGGCGGGCATTTCACTGCGGGTTAAGAAGCGGGAGGAGAACCCGCCGCCGCGGAAATAGCCCATATCCGCCGCGTTCCAGGTGGTTGCGTCCAGGCAGGTCTTTTGGTCGGCCTCGGTCATTTCCCAGAACGGTTTAATGATACCGTTGCCGTTTTCGTCTTTGACTTCGCCGCAGAAATCGAGCGCAGACGCGCCGGAGTTAATCAGGTGGATAAAGCCGCCCGCCTCTTTGGCGACGCCTTCCAATTCATACCCTGTTGCTTTTTTGACCGCTTCGGGGCTCCAATAGGTACGCACATCGGAGAACATCTGCGCGGTGTTGGTCAAGAGTTTGCCGAACAGCATCGAAACGCCGTTCAAAGTATCGTTTTCAGTGGCAAGGACATAGGTTTCTCTTGCGCCGTTCCAATCAAACGAGGAGTTGAGAAGTGCCTCGGGGTAGTCGCAGTTCGGGTAAAAGTCCGTCCACTGACGCTGGCCTTGGAAACCGCCGCACAGCGCATTGTGCCCGACAGCCTCTTCCTCGCGCCCCTCGGGCAGATTCGGGTTGCCGCCGTACAGGTCTTTGATGATGCACATCATCTTGACGACAAATTCCCAAGCCTCTTCCTTTTCTGCGTCGGACTTTTTGAACCAATCGGGGTTTTTGTCAAAGCCCTCTTTACAGTTTTCCTTGGTCCATTTGAGCGCTTTTTGGAATTCCGCTTCGTCATAAATACCCTCGGTCATACGGCGGATAATTTCCACTTCATCGACAGATTCCACACGCATACCGAGATATTCCTCAAAGAAATCGCAGTTGATAATCGAGCCCGCAATGCCCATGCAAATCGAGCCGATTTGGAGATACGATTTGCCGCGCATGGTTGCCGCCGCGACAGCCGCTCTGCCGAAGCGCAGGAGTTTTTCTTTCACATCGTCGGGGATTTCCGTCGCGTCCATATCCTGCACATCTTTGCCGTAAATGCCGAATGCGGGCAAGCCTTTTTGCGCGTGGGAAGCGAGCACGGACGCGAGATACACCGCGCCCGGGCGCTCGGTGCCGTTAAAGCCCCAAACCGCTTTGATGGTGTTTTTGTCCATATCCATCGTTTCCGAGCCGTAGCACCAGCACGGCGTGACCGTCAGCGTAATTGCCACGCCCGCTTTGCGGAATTTATCCTCACACGCGGCGGCCTCTGCCACGCGCCCGATGGTGGTGTCTGCAATAACCACTTTCACGGGCTCGCCGTTCGTATAGCGCAAATTGTCTTCAAACAGTTTTGCGGCGGACTTCGCCATATTCATCGTTTGTTCTTCTAACGACTCGCGCACCTTTAACGGGCCGCGTCTGCCGTCAATGGTCGGGCGAATACCGATTACGGGATAGTCGCCGATTAGTCTTTGTTTGCTCATTGTTGTATTCCTCCTTGGCATTAAAAATAAAAAAATTCTATTTTCTTTCATTATACTGTTGTTTTTTACTGAAATCAAGGTGTATAATACCAATAAAGTATAATAATATTCACTTTTGAGGGCATTATGAGTTATTCGGATTATCAGGAACAAAAAACACGCGGAACATTCGACTTCCCGATTGAATTTCACCATGTGGACAAAACCCACCCGCGCTATCAAATGCCGTTTCACTGGCATATTGATTACGAACTGTTGCGCGTGGTTTCGGGGCACTTTTCGCTTTCATTAAACGAGGATACATACAGTCTTTCCGAGGGCGACACGGCGCTCATTCAAGACGGCGTTTTGCACGGCGGCACGCCGACGGACTGCGTATATGAATGTATTGATATGGATTTGAGCGCGTTTATCGGCGGCAATTCCGTATGCAAAAAGGAATTGGAGAATGTGCAAAACCACCAAATCGAATTACAGCGAATTTTCCGAAAAGGCACACAGGAGGCCACGGTGCTGTGGCAGTTGTTTGATACGCTGTCCGCGCAGGAAAAGGGCTTTGCCTGCATTACGCAAGGGCTGTTGCTGCAATTTATCGGGCTGATGATACAAAACCGCCGCTATCACGGCGCAGTACCGCTGTCAAGCCGCGGGGATAAACGCATTCGGCAGTTGAAAAACGCCCTGGGGCTGATCCGCGAGCAATACAGCGCGCCGATAACCTTAGAAGAACTTGCCGCCGCGGCGGAAATGTCGCCGAAATACTTCTGCCGATTTTTTGCGGAAATGACAGGCAGAACGCCGATTGACTACCTCAATTATTACCGCGTGGAATGTGCGTGCGAACAGCTGTTATACAGCGACGAAACCGTGACGGACATCGCCTTGGGGTGCGGATTTAACGATTTGAGTTATTTTGTCAAAACCTTTAAAAAATACAAGGGCACAACGCCCAAACAATTCCGAAAGGGGGCGGCGGTATGAGCAAAGCCGATTTACTTTCTGCCCTGCAAGCGTACGGGGAAAGTGACGCGTATCCGTTTCATATGCCGGGGCACAAGCGCAACACCGCGCTGCTCGGGAACGCCCTCCCCTATGCTATGGACATCACCGAAATTGACGGGTTTGACGATTTGCACGCCCCCGAGGGGATTTTAAAAGATTTGAATGACCGCCTTTGTGCACTTTACGGTGCAAAGCGCAGTTTTGCGCTTGTGAACGGCTCGACTTGCGGGATTTTGGCGGGCATTGCCGCCGCAACACAACGGGGCGACAAAATTTTGCTTGCGCGCAACTGCCACAAATCGGTTTACAATGCCGTGGAACTGCTGGGGCTGGTGCCGGTGTATATCCAGCCGCCGACAGACGAAACAACGGGGATTGCGGGCAGTATTGCGCCCGAAAGTGTGGCAGAGGCACTTAAACAGAACAAAGATATTCGCCTGTGCGTGCTGACTTCGCCGACCTATGACGGGGTAATCAGCGATATTCGCACGATTGCGGCGCTTTTGCACGCAAAAGACATTCCGCTTTTGGTCGATGAGGCGCACGGTGCGCATTTACCGTTTACAAAGCAAAAAATGCTTTCGGCGGTGGCGGCGGGTGCGGATATTGTGATTCACTCCTTGCACAAAACGCTCCCCGCCCTCACGCAAACGGCGGCGGCGCATTTGTGCACAGACCGCATTTCCCCCGCCGCGTTTCAACGAAAACTTTCGGTTTTTGAGACTTCCAGCCCGTCTTATGTTTTGCTCGCCTCGATTGCAGAGTGTGTGCGGTTTTTAGAGGAGCACGGACAAACCGCCTTTTTGAAATATGCGGAACACTTAGACGCTTTTTCGGAACAATGCAAGGCATTAGAATATTTGACCGTTTTGTGCAAAGGGAATGATAGAGTAGAACAACACCCCGCCTTTTTTGCCTTTGACGGCGGAAAACTGCCGATTGTAACGGCAAACGCGAACACAGACGGCGTTTCGCTTTTGCAGGACTTACGCACAGAATACCAAATCGAGGGCGAAATGGCGGCGGTCTCCTACGCCCTGTTGATGACCTCGGTTTGCGACACCGAAGAGGGCTTTTCGCGGCTTTTTGCGGCACTCCGGGAGATGGACTGCACTTTACAAAGCGCACCTGTACCGCCGCAGTTTGCACCGATTCCCCTGCCGCCTGTTGTGTTTTCCCCTGCCGCGGAGGCAAAGCAAACGGGAGAGCGCATGCCGTTGCAAAACGCCGTTGGGAAAATAAGTCTTAACACCGTTTGGTGTTATCCGCCGGGGGTGCCCTTGTTGGTGCGCGGGGAGCGCGTGACAACGGAAATCGCCGACACACTCGAAACGGCAAACGCGCATGGGCTGAAAGTGATTGCCGACGGCGGAGAATTCCCGAAAATCACGGTTTGCGATTGACAAACCGCCCGCCTTGTGCTACTATATTCACGAATAAAATTCTTGTAAGGAGCAATTAAAATTATGAAAAGAATTCAAACCGTAAAAACCCGTGATTTGAAAGAAAGCGTTCAGAACGGCGGCTGCGGCGAAT
>JBJEPV010000144.1:0-8172 GCA_051881415.1 Candidatus Fimenecus sp. | reverse complement strand
ACACAAGTTTACCCAAAACCGAAGCGCAGGCGTGCGCAGTCCTGCAAACGGCTGTGCCGCGTCTCTCTTTGCCCGTAAAACCGCCTGCCGCCGCACCCGTAAAGCCGATTTTAGAACTCAAAAATGCATCTTTTCGCTATACACGCGAGGGGAAAGATGTGCTTTCGGATTTGTCTTTCTCGCTCGGGCGCGGGGAAATTTTTGCCGTCATCGGCGCAAACGGCGCGGGCAAAACCACACTCTTGCGGCTGCTGACGGGAGAATATAAACCGTACAGCGGCAAACGCAAGGTGTCAGCCGAATTGAAAATCGCCGCCGTGCCGCAAAATCCGCAGGCGTGCTTTGCCTTTGAAACGGTCGCCGAAGTGCTGAATGCCGCGAGCGCGCCGCCCACGCCGAAAGCACTGTTTCATCTGCTCAATGCTGCGCCGTCCACAGCACCTGCGCCCCTGCCGGCCGTCGCGGACATTTGCAAAACTTTGGGGATTGCCGATACACTCTCGAAAAATCCGTTTGATTTAAGCGCGGGGCAACAACAACGCGTGGCGTTTGCCGCGGCACTTTTGAAAAATCCCGATGTATTGCTTTTGGACGAGCCGACGAAAGGCTTAGACACGCAAAGCAAAGACGCACTTTTGCCCTTGCTTGCGGACTGGAAAAAAGCGGGAAAAGCGATATTGCTTGTCACGCACGATCTCAATTTTGCCGCCGCGTGTGCGGACCGCTGTGCGTTGCTGTTCGACGGGCACTTTGTGTTTTCGGGCGAGAGCCGTGCCTTTTTCACGCACGGGGATTTGTATACTTCCACCGTGGCGCGTATGTTCTCGTATCTGCCGGAAAACGAACGCCCCATATCGCTTTCGGAGGTGCAAAATGCCAAAGCAAAATAGACGCTTTTTTACGCTGTCCAAAACGGTTTGCACCGCCGTGATGACGGCGCTTGCGGTATTCGGCAGAATTGCCTTTGCCGCTATACCGAACTTTAAACCCACTACCGCGATTGTGATTTTGGCAGGCGCGGCATTCGGCCCGGGCGTCGGGGCGCTGACGGGCGCGCTTGCGGCACTTTTATCGAATTTCACCTTCGGACAGGGGCTTTGGACGCCCGTGCAAATGTTTGCGTGGGGGCTTGTCGGCCTGCTTTCCGGTTTGTTAACAAAATGTAAATTCCTCGATAAACTGTGGAAAATCACCGCTTTCGGCTTGTTCTCGGCGCTTCTTTATGGTATGATATTAGACACATGGCACATTCTTGTTTATGTGCGCCCGTTGGAAAAAGCCGCGGTGTTCGCCGCGCTTGCCGCCTCGGTGGCATTTAATGCGGTGCACGCGGTTTCCACGGTGCTCTTTTTGTTATTCCTTGCCATGCCGTTCTTGCGTCGCAGTGCGCGCATACGGCTGAAATATATGGATTTGGACGGTTGAACTATGCAAATCAGTGAAAAATTACAAGCCAAACAGTTAACCACCTCGTTTGAGGTGTTTCCACCGAAAAATGACGCGGCATATGCGCCCGTGGAAGCGACGGTGGATACCCTTGCAGGTTTCAAGCCTGATTTTATCAGCGTGACCTACGGCGCGGGCGGCGGAACCTCCGTCAACACGCCGAAAATTGCCGCGCATATTCAAAATGATTTACACATTCCCTCGTTGGCGCATTTGACCTGCGCTTCGAGCACCCGGGCGGAAATTCATTCGATTTTGTGCGATTTAAAAGCGCGCGGCATTGAAAATATTTTGGCGTTGCGCGGGGATTTGCCCGAGAATTACACCCCGGACAGCGACCATTACCGCTATGCGAGTGAATTGGTAACCGCTATCCGCGAATTCGGCGGTTTTTCGGTCGGTGCGGCGTGCTATCCGGAGGGCCATGTCGAGGCGGACAGCCCCGATGCGGATTTGGAGCACTTAAAGCAAAAAGTGGACTGCGGTGTAGATTTTTTAATCACCCAGATGTTTTTTGACAACACGGCGCTTTACAGTTTCCTGTACCGCGCGCTCAAAAAAGGCATTGATGTGCCGGTGCTCGCGGGCATCATGCCCGTGATGAACAAACGGCAGATTGCGCGTTCCTGTGCGCTGTCAGGCACAACGCTTCCCTCGCGGCTTAAAACGATGATTGATAAATTCGGCGACAATCCCGAAGCGTTACAACAGGCGGGCATAGCCTATGCCACCGAGCAGATGATTGATTTAATCGCCAACGGCGTCAGCGGCATTCACATTTACACGATGAACCGCCCTGAGGTCGCGGGTGCGATTATGCACAATCTTTCGTCCATTCTTTAAGGAGGGCTTTGTGTGTTCGGGTATGTTAAGGTCTGCAAGCCGGAGCTTCGCGTGCGCGAATATGAAGAATACAAAGCGGTGTACTGTACGCTTTGCAAAACCCTCGGCAAAGAATACGGCGTGCTTTCCCGCGGGCTGTTAAGCTATGACGCGACCTTTTATGTTTTACTGCGCGAATGTGCCTTGCAGGCGGTAACGCCGTGCTACAAAAAGGGGCGATGCCGCTTCAATCCGTTGAAAAAATGCGGGTATTGCGAAAATCCCGATGAAAGTTACCGCGAGGCGGCGGCGCTGACGGTGCTGATGTCCTACCAAAAGGTGCTCGACAATATCGCCGACGGCAAGGGCTTTAAAAAATTTGCCGCGCGCTTGTGTAAGCCGTTTTTGCACGGGAAATATAAAAAAGCGAAAGAAAAATATCCGTTTTTTGCCGAACAAATTGAAACGGCAATGCAAAATCAAGCGGCGTTGGAAGCGGAAAACTGTACTTGCGCAGACCGCGCGGCAGAGCCGTCCGCAAAGGCATTGGAAATGGTTTTTTCACACGGTTTGGAAAATGACGAAAACCGCCGCGTGGTTGCGCGCGTGGCGTACTGCGTCGGGCGGTGGGTTTATCTTTTGGACGCCTACGACGATATGCGCGCGGACTTGAAAAGCGGTGCATACAATCCGTTTTTGGCGAAATACGGCGTGGCGGATGAAACTGCGCTTGTCTCAAACGAAGTGCAGGAACCGATTTTGCGGTCTTTGTATATGACGGAAAACGAAGCGGCGGTGAGCTTTGACCTGCTATCGGGTACGGTGCACCGCGGCGTGTTGGAAAATATTTTGCGTGACGGCACACAAACGGCGACAGAGGCTGTCCGCAACTCCTATCTATCAAAGCAAACAAGAGGTGAAGTTCGATGATGAATCCGTATGCGGTTTTGGGCGTGCCCGAAAATGCTTCTGAGGCGCAAATTAAAGATGCATACCGTGCCTTGGCGCGGAAATATCAGGACGATACCTTACAAGGCGGGCCGCTTGCCGATATTGCACGGCAAAAAATGGCAGAGCTCGATGCGGCGTATGACGCGGCAGTCGGCGCGTTGCGCGGGCAGGCGCCGACGGGGCGTGCGGATTACACCTATACCGATTACAGCGGCACGCAGGGCAATTATAATTCCGGCGGAGCATATACCGGTGCATCGCAGTTTGCCGATATTCGCGCGCGGATTAACAGCGGGCGTATCGATGACGCCGAAATGCTGTTAGACGGCATTCCGCGTGAACAGCGCTCGGCGGAGTGGTTTTTTCTGAAAGGCGTTATACAACAGCGGCGCGGCTGGTTTGACGAGGCATACACCAACTTTTCCACCGCCTGCCAAATGGACCCGCAAAACCGTGAATATGCGGCGGCGTTTAACAATCTTAACAACAACGCGCGCGGGGGCTATCGGCAAACGCGCGGGGGCGGCTGCTCCGCCTGTGAAATCTGCCAAGCGCTTTGGTGCGCGGATTGCTGCTGTGAATGTATGGGCGGCGATTTGATTCCCGGGTGCTGATATGAAAGAGAAAAATGCATTTCGCAATTCTTCCAAAACCGCGCTCGGCGGCATTGTGGCGGCGCTGTCCGTCACGATGATGTTTTTGACGGCGGTGATTCCGACGCTGACTTATGCGCTCCCCGCGGCGGCAGGTGTGCTTTTAATCATTGTTGTCATTGAAATTGACAAAAAATGGGCGTTCGGCGTGTATGCGGCGGTCAGCCTTTTGTCTCTGCTGATTTTACCCGACAAAGAAGCCGCCGTGATGTATGTATTCTTTTTCGGGCATTACCCGATTGTCAAAGCGATTTTGGAGGGGAAACTGCAAAACCGCGCGGTTTTGTGGATTTTAAAATTCCTGATTTTCAATGTGTCGGTGGTTGCGGCATATCTGATTATCATTTATGTCTTCCAACTCCCGATGGACGAGATGGAGGAATTCGGCAAATGGGGCGTTTGGGTGCTTTTGGGGCTTGGGAATGTCGTATTTTTGGTGTATGATGTGGCGCTTTCGCGCTTGGTCACGCTGTATATGCTCAAATGGCACAAGGCGTTCCGAAAAATCTTAAAATTTTGACAAAACAGGCGTATTTTTACGCCTGTTTCTCTTTTCAAACGGCACGGTTTGTGTTAAAATAATAGAAAATCCGAGAAGGAGTGTATACAATGCTTTCAGAAGAAAGAGTGGTTGAAATTCTCAAAGAGGCGGGCGTTCTGTTGGAAGGGCACTTTTTGCTGACCTCGGGCAGACATTCCAACCGTTATTTGCAATGTGCAAAAATTTTCCGCAACACCAAATACAGCGAGGAACTTTGCGCGGCGTTGGGCGAGAAATACGCCGACGCGGGTGTCGAGGTTGTCATCGGCCCTGCCATGGGCGCGGTGCAAATGGCATATGAAGTTTCGCGCGCGTTGCATTGTGAGAATTTCTTTACCGAGCGCGACGAGAACGGCAAAATGACCTTGCGCCGCGGCTTTGTTGTGGAGCCCGGGCAAAAGGTTTTGATTGTGGAGGATGTTGTCACCACGGGCGGCTCCGTGAAAGAAGTCATTGCGCTTGTGAAAGCCGCGGGCGGCGACATTGTCGGCGTCGGCTCGATTGTGGATCGCACAGGCGGCAAAATTGATTTCGGCGTGCCGTTTAAAGCGGTCTATTCGGCAGATGTCACCTCGTGGGAAGCGGCGGACTGCCCGCTTTGCAAGGCCGGCGAATTGGAACTTGTCAAGCCCGGCAGCCGCAAAATCAAATAACGGTGGCGGCGGAAAAACAACCCCACACAGGGCACCGCGCGCGGGTGCGTGCGCGCTTTTTGCGTGAGGGATTAGATGCATTTGAAGACCATAACGCATTGGAACTTTTGCTGTTTTATGCCGTTCCCCAGCGCGACACCAACGAATTGGCCCATAAGCTTATCAACGCCTTTGGCTCTCTTTCGGCGGTGTTTGATGCGCCGGCGCAAAGCCTGATGCAGGTTGGCGGTATCAGCGAAAACACGGCGGTTTTAATTAAACTGATTCCCGCCATGTACGGCAAATATGCCCGCAGTAAGCAAAATCCCGACACGCTGTTTTTAAACTCGGCAGAGGCGGCGGGGGCGTATTTTACTTCGCTGTTTGCCGGCAAAAGTACCGAGCATTTTTACGCGGTTTGTATGAACCACAAGTGCAAGGTGCTAAAAACCGTGCTGATTTCCGAGGGTACGGCGAGCGAAACGCAAATCAACACACGCAAATTGTTAGAAGCGGCGGTGCATACGGGTGCTTCCGATATGTTGCTTGCGCACAATCACCCCGAGGGTGTCGCGGTACCGTCGGTTGCCGATGTGGAAGAAACCAACAAACTGTTCCATATGCTCAAAAATATGCAGGTGCAATTAAACGACCATTTTATTGTCGCAGGGGACGAGTGGTTTTCCATGGCATCCGCGCCGAAGTTTCAATTTATTTTTAAATGACGCAGAAAAGAAGGTTCAAAATCATTTTGAGCCTTCTTTTTTATCGCGTATACGCCGCCTGTTTCGTGCAAAACTACTTGACAAGCCCTTGTTTTTGCGGTATGATATTAGAACAAATGTTCTATTTTGATATAGGAGAAGTGTATGTCGGAGCAGATTTTTAAATTACACGCCCCCTACGCGCCGACGGGTGACCAGCCCGAGGCGATTGCGACGCTTGTCGAGGGCTTACGAAAAGGGTATATGGAGCAAACCTTGCTCGGTGTGACGGGCTCGGGCAAAACCTTTACCATGGCGAATGTCATTGCGCAAATGAACCGCCCAACGCTGGTTTTGGCGCACAACAAAACGCTTGCTGCCCAGCTTTGCTCGGAATTCAAGGAGTTTTTCCCCGAAAACGCCGTGGAATATTTTGTGTCTTATTATGACTACTATCAGCCCGAGGCGTATATTCCCACCACCGACACCTATATTGAAAAAGACTCTGCGATTAACGACGAAATTGACAAACTGCGCCATTCGGCGACCTCTGCGCTGTCGGAACGGCGCGATGTGATTATCGTGGCGAGCGTGTCTTGCATTTACACCTTGGGCGACCCGATTGATTACCGCAATATGGTGATTTCTCTTCGGCAGGGGATGCAGAAAAACCGCGACGATTTGTTAAAGAAATTGGTCGAGATTCAATATGAGCGCAACGATGTCAATTTTATCCGTAACAAATTCCGTGTGCGCGGCGATGTGGTCGAGATTTTCCCCGTGTACTCGAACGATACCGCCATTCGCGTGGAGTTTTTCGGCGATGAAATCGACCGCATTTCCGAAATCAACGCGCTGACGGGGCAGGTCAAAAAAGTGGTTTCGCACGTGGCGATTTACCCCGCGTCGCACTATGTTGTGTCGCCTGACAAGCTCGAAAAAGCGATAGAAGAAATTTTGGCGGAAATGGAAACGCGCGTCGAGGAATTCACCAAAGCCGGCAAACTGTTAGAGGCACAGCGTATTCGCCAGCGCACCGAATACGATATGGAAATGCTCCGCGAAACGGGCTTTTGCAAAGGCATTGAAAACTATTCACGCGTGATGTCGGGGCGTGCGCCGGGCTCTGCACCGTTCACGCTGTTAAACTACTTCCCCGACGATTTTATTTTGTTTGTAGACGAATCTCATGTGACACTGCCACAGGTGCGCGGCATGTACGGCGGCGACCGTTCCCGTAAGGAGTCGCTTGTGGAGTTCGGCTTCCGTCTGCCGTCGGCGTTTGACAACCGCCCGCTGACCTTTGACGAATTTTACGAACGCGTCGGGCAGAAAATCTTTGTCAGCGCCACGCCCGGCGATTTGGAAAAGCAAAAGAGCGCGCAAATTGCCGAGCAGGTCATTCGCCCGACAGGGCTTTTGGACCCCGAAATTTTCGTACGCCCCACCGACGGGCAAATCGAGGATTTGATTTCCGAAATCAACTTGCGCACAGAGCGCGGTGAGCGTGTGCTCGTTACAACGCTGACCAAAAAAATGGCGGAGAATTTGACGGACTTTTTAGATAGTCACGGCATCAAGGTCAAATATATGCATTATGACATAGACACCATCGAGCGTATGGAGATTATCCGCGATTTGCGCTTAGGCGAGTTTGATGTGCTGGTCGGCATCAACCTATTGCGCGAGGGGCTCGATATTCCCGAAGTGTCGCTCGTTGCGATTTTGGACGCGGACAAAGAGGGCTTTTTGCGCTCGGAAACCTCGCTTATTCAAACAATCGGCAGGGCGGCGCGCAATGCGCACGGCGAAGTGATTATGTATGCCGACAGCGTTACGCCGTCTATGGAGCGCGCGATTGAGGAAACCTGCCGCCGCCGTGAAAAGCAGATGCGGTATAACGAGGCGCACGGTATCACGCCGAAAACCATTCAAAAAGATGTCCGCGAGATTTTGGAAATTTCCACCCATACGGACGACAAACCGCATAAGCGTATGAGTGCGCGTGAACGGCAGGCAATGATTGCCAAACTGACCGCGGAAATGCAGGCGGCGTCGAAATTGTTGGAATTCGAGCACGCGGCGATGCTGCGCGACAAAATCAAAGAACTTAAAGAGGGCAACCGCTGATGGCAAGTAAAAGCATTGTAATCAAAGGTGCAAGAGAGCACAATTTAAAAAATATCGATGTCGAAATCCCGCGCGACCGTCTTGTGGTGCTGACGGGGCTTTCGGGTTCGGGCAAATCCTCGTTGGCGTTTGATACGATTTACGCCGAGGGACAGCGCCGGTATATGGAGTCGCTTTCTTCGTATGCGCGTATGTTTTTGGGGCAAATGGAAAAGCCGAATGTCGATTCGATTGACGGCCTTTCGCCCGCCGTTTCCATCGACCAAAAAACCACCTCGAAAAATCCGCGTTCC
>JBJEPV010000143.1:0-8219 GCA_051881415.1 Candidatus Fimenecus sp. | reverse complement strand
CACGGCTCGTTGGTATGGTAATGGATTTTAATTAAATCCTCGTCCCCCACCGCCAAAAGGCAGTCGCCCTTGAAATGATCGGTGAAATAATCGTGGATTTCGTCCTCGTCCAAATTCTCGCCCTCGATAAGCAGTTGTGTGTCGTAACGGTATTCTAACATAATGGGAATTTCCTTTCTGTTTTGGGTTGTAACAGTAGGATAACACAAAAGCAGAAAAAATACAATCAAAAGTCTAAAATCCGTTTTCGTCCTTTATGTCTAAAATCAAAAAATTTTCATTGACAAGCAAAGTCTTTTTGACTATAATAATAAAGCGCTGAAAACGCGCCGCTGTGGCGAAATCGGCAGACGCAAGGGACTTAAAATCCCTCGGTGGCAACACCGTACCGGTTCAAGTCCGGTCAGCGGCACCATGAAAAAGCACACTTTTGTCTACCGGACAAAAGTGTGCTTTTTCAATGATATCCGTTCTCTGCGGTCACGGGTGATATACCTGTCGGTATGGTATCTGCTTCGCAGACGATATACGCTTCGTATACGTAGGAACGGATATTATATCATACGGCATAGCCGTATATCATATCGCGTCAGCAATATTGCATTGGCTATCTGTTCTTGCGAGTTCAAATCCACGCCAAAATTTTGCGGAACATCTTTTTGACACATCTTTACGCAAAAAGCACTTGCGGGATTTGTAGAATTTGCTTTGCAAGTGAAATACGCCTACGGTAGGTTGTGTTACTGCTCCTTGCACACGGTGACGGTACTTTGCCCGCGGTGGCGAATCAGCGACTGCGTGGTAAAGGTGCCGTCATTTTTAATATTTATCAGCGTGCCGCCGCGAAACGGTACAAGATAAATATTGTGGTCGCAGGAAAGCCCGTAGGTCAGGCGAATGCCTTGATAATTTACGGAATAATTATTCATATGGTCATGCCCGACAAAACAACCTTTGGTGGAGCCGAGCGCTACCATCGTTTCAAACATTTCATCGTCGACTGCGGGCGTACCGTCCTCATTGGGAAACCGAAAGCCCCACAGGCGGTTTGCCGTTCCCTTTGCCGCGTCATACGCGGTCATATATTCCTGCATCGGAATATGGAAAAACGCAAGGGACGGCACAGCTTTTGTTTCGTCGCCGTTTTCCGCTTTCGCAATTTCTTTGACGGTGTTTTCGTACCACGCAATTTGATTATCGTGGAAACGGTCGTAGCCGTTATTTACGCTGTCATAACTGTTGGAATCCATAAAAATGAGAGTTGTCTGGGCTTTACCGCTGTTGTCACGAACGGTATACGTGTAATTTCCCATACCGTCAACGGTTTCATCGCCCCGTTCGTAAATGCAGTATTCAAGGGATTCCAGGTAATCATTTAAGGTCTGCTTGTCTGCAATTTTGTCGGGGTCTAACACCTCGTTCGGGGCATACGCTATGTCCAGCCCTTCGTGATTTCCGAAGGTAAATGCCCACGGAGTTTTAAACTCTTCCATAAAAGTGCAGAAAGTCTTAAACGCCGTATAATTTTCCTTTTCGCTGGTGATGTCGCCTGTCACCACAATCATATCGGGTTTCGTGGTTTCCACCATTGCGGTTATGGTTTTAAAGGCTTTTGCATCCTTTTTCTCATTGTTGAGAATATGCACATCGGTTATCTGCAAAACCGTGAACGCCGTATCCTCTGCTCTTTCATAGGTTTTACCGTAAAAAGTTACGGTAAGCGCTGCCGTGCCGCCCAAAAGCACGAGCACAAGTAAAATACTTAAAAGCACTTTTATCCCGTTTTTCATATTAAATATCCCCCTTAACGATAACACTTTCACCAACCGTTGCGGATTTACTTAAATGCGTATTGAGAATAGTTACGGATTTATCACTTTGGATTTCGGTCACCAAACCCTTTTGCCATTTGAGTTGATTTTTGCGCCGTTTACAACCTTTCTATCTCATAGGTGTTTTTGTCTAAATCAATGGTAACGGTTGTGCCGTCTGCATAGGTTGCCCTCTGGCGACGGGTAGTGCCTAAAAACTCGTGCTTCACCATTTCTTTGTTATAGAGCTTCGCCTGTAAATCGGCAAGGGGTGTGACGCGGGCAATCTCCTTTTTGAGGCTCTCATCGTCCAAAAGTTCTGTATCGGTGGTGCGGTTATCCGTGCCGATTTTGCTGACGCCCGTACCGAAGGGGCTGATATACGGCATACCTGCAAACAGGGCGCAGTACATATCGCCGTTGTCGCCTTTTGGAATTCCCCAGTTGTTAAACCAATTCCACGGTACCATAATGCAGTCGTGGAACACCAAATTCCCAAGCGGCACAGGGATTCCCATCGCCTGTCCGTTTTCCTGCGGGCGCAGGGTAAACGGTCCGTGGTGCACAAGGGCTAAATGATTTAATAATTGCATCGCCGGCTCTTCCGAGGACATAATAAAGCCTTTATCGTTGAGATAGTCAAAACATTCTGCACGGTGCTTGATGCTTTGTTCTCTTGTGATTTTATGGTCGGGGTGGAAACATTCGTCGCCGTTCATCACCGAGAACACATCGAGATATGCCCCCTGCACATCCACGCCGTGTTCTTCCAATTCGGCATATGTTTTTTTCACAAATTCCAACGCCTGTGAAGCGCAAAGGAAGGTGTGCTCGCCGCCGTCCCAAATAGAGCAATATGGGTGTGAGCCGTCAATTTTTGTTACTGCCTTGTTCATTGAGAACACGGGTGAAGAATAATAAAAATCTCTGTATTGGTCATGAAGTGCGAAGATATAGCCGAGTTCACGGCTTACCTTTGAAAATTCCTTTAAGCCGTCATACCCGCCTGCCGCTTCACATGGGGGTAATATGTACGGGTGGTTGTTGTCGTAGCCGTCCTTCCCCCAGCCGTCGGTGTGGATATACAATTTTTCGAGGCCGAGCGCTTTCAACTTTTTCATTTGTTCTGCGCGCTCGTAAAAGGTGGCATACAGAATTTCGTTTGTGCCGTTTTTATCGTAAAACTGTGATTTTTCATTGATTTTGGAATAGATTTTATGGTGCAGAACAGGGCAACCGATCAGTTTTTCAATGTTTTTATTTCTCTTGATTTTATCGTCTATGGAAACGAACTGATTTGTTTCCATTAAATATTTTCGGTAGTCCTTTGCTACGGTATTGTAGTCCCCTTGTTCGTGGAAAATAAAGCGGATTTTGCGCGCATAGGAAAGCTTCCCGAGAGAGGACATCCAATGCACTGAATTTAAGAATGCTTTATGCTTGCCGAATGAGGAAAACATACAAGCGTCATAGGGCGTTTCCACAATCGCCGTGAAAGTGTGACCGTCGCACACCCTGCCCCAAATGGGCATATAGCAGTCGCCCGTGTTGATTTTGCGCAAGTAATGGGCAAAACCGAAGGTGGAGGCAAAGTTTTCCGTGTAGCCGTCGGGCAGTAAAAAGCCTTGGCGCATGGCGTCAATATGGTAGGATTTTTCGCCTTTTTTCTTTGCATTGAACGGCGCAGGAAAGTAAACCGCCTGAATATCAAAGCCTGTTTCGTTTTCTGCGCTTATAGAAAATTCAACCGTATCTTCCCCCGCGATTTCCGCCGTGCAAATAAGCGCAAAGGGCAGTTTCTTACCGAAAGCAATATAGTTTTCATAGCGGCAGACAATGCGGTTTTCCTCTTTTTCGACGGTCTTTTTTAATGCGCTCAAAAGCGGGCGGTAGGTGCTAATATACTTCTCTCCCACCTTTTTGCGGATGATGATATACGGCCGTCTGCCGTCGCTCACCCAGGAAAAACCCTTGTGTGTGATTTCGTAATCCCCTGTTACGGGGCTGTAAGAAAGCTGTAAATCTTTATTTTTCATTTACTCCACCTCAATTTTAAAGCATATGGGCATAGTTTGTGTGATTTTATTATGTGTTTTTACAATTAGCGCCTTTTTGTCCTGCGAATAGGTCAGTTTTTCCGTACTGCCGAGAAGTGATATGTTTTTGATGACACAATGGAACAAATCCATACTGTCGGCAAGGGATTTAATTTGAAATACCGACTGTCCCTGCGGTTTCAGCGCAAACGCATAGACAACGCCTGTTTTATAAGTAAAGCGATAATCACGCTTTGTATAGGTCAGTTTTTCGTGGAACGAGCCGCCTTTTTGCTTCTTGCCCTCGCCGAACACCTTATAGGGTTGTGTGCCCCAAATCGCCTCGGCGTTTGTTTTTGTCCACTTGCCGAGTTCGGTTAAAATGTGCTTTTCTTCGTCGCAGATGGAGCCGTCCGCTTTCGGTCCGATATTTAATACAAAGCAACCGTTTTTGGAAATGACATCCAACAGATTGCAGGCGATAATTTCGGGCGTTTTAAAGCGGTTGGTGGTGCAGTAACTCCACGAATTATAGGCGGTGGAGGTTTCACCCTGCCAAATATAGGGGCTTACATCTTTTAACTGCCCGCGTTCACGGTCAAAAATGGCGCAGTTATACATAATTGCGTCCGATTTATAATACACACAAACCTCTTTGCCCCATTCGAGAGAACGGTTATAGTAATAGGCAAGAAACTGTTTCATATAGGGGCGAAACGCCTTGTAGGACACCCACCAATCAAAGAAAAGCGAGGCGGGCTGATATTTATCAATCAATTCGCAGGACGATACAAGCCAATCCTGTAACCACTTTTCCGTCGGCTCGATGCCGTGCTCCTGCTTTAAAAGCGTATGTAAATTGTTGCGCTTGTGCACATTGGCACATTCGCCGTAAAATTCTCTGTATGCTTCGTCCTGTGTTTCGTTTTTGAAACCGATGGTTTTGCCGCCGTTCAAAAACCAAAAATGCTCCGCACGGTGAGAGGAGGTTGAAAAGGTAATACCCGTTTTTTCGCAGGCGTCTTTCAATTCCCCGATAAAATCCCTATGGACGGGGAAATTTACCGTTGTCCATTCCGACAGCGCGCTGTCATAGAGTTTCACGCCGTCGTGATGCTCGGCAACAGGCATTAAAAATTTTGCGCCGCAGTCTTTTACGGCTTGCACGATTTCGTCTGCGTCAAATTTTTCCGCTTTGAACATAGGGATAAAATCGCGGTAATTAAACTCCTTGCCGTATTTTCGTTTGTGATGCCAATAGACGGGGTTGCCCTTATAATACATCTGCCGCGGATACCATTCGCTGAAATATTCGGGCACGGTGAACAGTCCCCAATGGATAAACACGCCGAATTTTGCATTCCTGTACCACTCCGGCACAGGGTACGAAGCAAGGCTTTCCCAATCGGGTTTATATGTACCGTTACTGTTTAACTCGTTGATTTTTTGCAGATAGTCCTGCATTTGCGTGTCGGTCATTTCAGTCCTCCAACATATTTTTGATTTTTACGCATTCCGTGAGATTGGAAAAACCGTAAAATGCTTTTGCGTTTTCGCAAAGAAATGCGTTTTTCTCCTGCTCGGTCAGTTCCTTGGATTTCAAGATAAAATCATAACTCATTTTGTAGGTGATTTCCACCATGGTGCGGGGGTAGTCGCTCCCCCACATCAATTTATGGATACCGCAGATTTCGGCGGCTTCTTTCACCGCTTTAACAGCGGAGGGATATGGGTAAAATTCGCTGTTAAAAAGCCATGTAATACCGCCGCTTTCAATACGGACATTTTGATTGCGGGCAAGTTTTATTTGCTCCGTCCAGCCCTCTTTTGTGACCATACCGAAATGCCCGATGGCGATTTTCAGGTCGGGGAATTGCTGTATGAGTTCAAGTAAAGAGCCTGTTTGTGTGTCTCCGTCGGCAAGATCAACGGAAATAAATTTATTTTCCTTGTTTGCCACTTCAAACACTTTACAATGCTTTGTCAAATCCTGCGTTGGCAGTCTGCCTGCGCAGATTTTTATGCCGTCAAAGCCGTCAAGGGTAAAGGGCTTGTTTTCTTCATAAAGACTGCAAATTTTCAGCCTTTCGGGGTATTTTTCTTTTGCCGACAGCAAGTACGCGTCCTGATTGCCGTCAATTTCCTCTTGGGTAATCACCGCGCCGCTGACACTCGCGTAATCCATATTGGCAATAAAGCGCTCGGCGGTATTTTCCCCATCCGTCATATATGGGGGCATCATTTGCCGAATTTCGCCGTCGAAATTGCTTTTGCCGTTGCCGACGGAGAAAACCTCTCTGCCGCTTACCTTGCCGTTTTGCGTTTTCCACAAATGGGCGTGACAATCGATAATCATAAGGTTACACCGTCCTTGAATATGGCAATTTCGCGGTATGCGTTTTGCTCGTTTTTCGTTGCTTTGCCGTTTGCCGTTTCTACGAGCAAGTCGAAAAACTCGTTTTCTGTGCCTTTTTGTGCGTCAAAATCAATCCACTTGCTTTTCTTTTGACCGAGCGCCGTATTTGTTGCGATTTTCAGCGTGGGAACAGGCGCACCGAGAGGCGTTCCCCTGCCCGTTGTAAACAGAATAAGGTGACAGCCCGCCGCCGTGAGATTTGTGACAGCCACCATATCGTTACCCGGACCGTTTAAAAGATTAAGCCCCGATTTTTCGGCAGTATCGCCGTAGTCAAGCACCGCCGTTACAGGCGCTGTACCGCCTTTTTGCACGCAGCCGAGGGATTTTTCCTCCAAAGTGGTAATACCGCCCGCCTTATTTCCGGGCGAGGGATTTTCGCTTACAGGCTGATGGTTTGCGATAAAATATTTTTTGTAATTGTTGATAAGACGAACCGTATCTCCGAAAACCGTTTCATTTACACATCGGTTCATCAAAATCTGCTCTGCGCCGAACATTTCGGGCACTTCGGTGAGAATTGCCGTGCCGCCCATGGCGACAAGTTTATCCGTTATTCTGCCGCACAAGGGATTTGCGGTTATCCCCGAAAGCCCGTCGCTTCCGCCGCATTTCAAGCCGATTTTCAGACGCGAAATCGGCACGGGTGTGCGTTTATCCTTACATGCAAGTTGTTGCAGTGCGGCTATGATTCTTTCGCCCTCGCCGATTTCATCGTCGCAATCCTGGCAGTTCAAAAAGCGAATTCTTTTTTCATTCACTTCGCCGAGGACTTTTTTAAATTCCCCGATATTGTTATTTTCACAGCCCAAGCCAAGCACCAGAACGCCCCCTGCATTTGGGTGTTTCACAAGCCCTGCAAGGATTTTTTGTGTTGTGAAATGGTCGCCGCCCAACTGACTGCACCCGTAAGGGTGGGTAAAGCAAACCGCACCCGTTTTTTGCGCCAATTTTTGCGCCACGCCGTTTACACAGCCGACAGTGGGAATTATCCAAATATCATTGCGAATACCCACCTCGCCGTTTTCACGGACATAGGCATTTACCGAAACGGGATTTTGGGGTTCGGGATAGGCAAAATCGGGTGCATATGCATATGCAAGCGTGCCTGAAAGCGCGGTTTTCAAATTATGGGAATGTATATGCTCTCCCGCCCCAATATCCTCTGTTGCCACACCGATGGGAAAGCCGTATTTGATAATTCTTTCACCTTTTTTTATGTCTTTCACGGCGTACTTGTGTCCGTCGGAAAGGCAGACCTTAACATTATCCTTGGGGTGGATTACGACATACTCCATTGAAGCGCCTCCCTGATACCGCAATTATGCATTTTATCAAGACTTTCGTTCACAAGGTCGGTAAAAACGCGCAAATCCTGTCCCCACAAGGTTGTATTTGCAAGAATTGCCGCAACGCCGTTGTTTTTTATAAAGGCAACCGCCGATTTAGCGTCCTGTACCTCGCTCGTTTTGTAATACTCCATAAGGCAAGCAAGAGAGAACGCAAGGGGTTTTGGCAAAGCGTTGTTCTTCTTTACATAATCCGTAATTGTGGGCAAAACTCTTGCCGTGAATTTGCTGACGGAATTTAAGGCAATGGATTTCCACAGATGTTTGATATAAGGATTGCCGAAACGCTCCAAAACCGCATTTGCAAACGCCTTGTTTTCCTCGGTTTCGCCCAGCGTGGGTAAAATATATCCGAACAGACAGGTATTCAGATATGCGTTTAACTGCTCGTCTTTTAAGCTCTCTCCTACCGTTTCCACACCGCACAGAAGCGACGGAAACACAAGAGAGGTATGGGAGCCGTTTAAAATACGCACCTTCATTTTTTTGTAGGGTGCAACATCATCCGTCCAAATCACATTGAATCCCGCGGCTTTTAAGGGCAATTCCTGTTCAAAATCCCCCTCAATTACCCAAAGGTGGTATGGCTCTGCCGTATCTAAAAGCG
>JBJEPV010000142.1:0-8238 GCA_051881415.1 Candidatus Fimenecus sp. | reverse complement strand
TTTGTCGCTACGCGACATTTCCCCTAACAGGGGAATCTCACCGACCCCTACGCACAAAATACAATGCGTTCGACCTCCACAAATCCAAATGCACAAACAAAACGGTCCCTTTTTACATCTTGCGCAAGGGCGAAAACAATGGTATACTGATACAAACTATGTAAACAAAGGACGAGCAAAATGGAATTTTCCGCAAACTATAAAAAAAGACAACCGCCCCGTCGCGGCGGAAAACGCAAAAAGAATTTGAAAAAACCGATTCTCATTGCCGTTGCCGTTTTGGCGGTCGTGGCATTGATTGTCGGCGGCGTGTTTTTGTTTCGGCATTTCAAAACCGAATCCGCGTCCGGCGGCGGCTTTGAAAAGGTCAGCGAATTCGCCAGCGAAACCGCCCCGCCGGCCACCGAAGCACCGACCGAAACGCCGACCGAAATGGTTGGCGATGTTTCGATTACGCCTTGCGAAATGACGATGTATTCCACCGTCACCACGCTGAATGTCCGCAGTATCCCCTCTGCCGACGGCAGTAAGCTCGGCATGGTCGGGCAGGAAACACCGCTTTCCGTCACCGGGCGCTGCTCGAACGGTTGGTATCGCATTTCCTACAACGGCGGCGTGGGCTATGTTTCCGGCGAATATGTCGCCGAAGCCGAGGGGCAGACCAAACGCTCCGACGCACCGTATCTGTTTAAGGTCAACCGCACGCAAAATATTGTGATTGCCTATTCCAAAGATGCGAACGGCGATTACACCGTGCCCGCCAAGGCAATGGTTTGTTCGGTCGGCGTAGACGGCAAAACCCCGACAGGTACCTTCGTAACCCCGGGCACAAAATACGAATGGCGGTTGCTTTCGGGCAATGTGTACGGGCAGTACGCTACGCGGATTAACGGCCCGTATCTGTTCCATTCCGTGCCGTATTTCACCAAGGACAAAGGCGATTTGGAATATGCGGAATACAACAAATTGGGCGAGGCGGCTTCGCTCGGCTGTATTCGCCTGAGCGTAGAGGACGCAAAGTGGGTGTATGAAAACTGCCCCGAGGGCACAACGGTGGTCATTTACGACAGCGACGAAAAAGAGCCGCTGGCAAAACCCACACCGACCAAAATTGATGAGAACGATACCGCCCGCCGCGGGTGGGACCCCACAGACCCCGACGCAAACAATCCGTGGAAGAAATAATCAGAAATCCCCTTTCCCGACGGAAAGGGGATTTCTGATTACACTCTGTATGCGCCGGTGGCGATAACCTCCGCTTTTTCTATGTACGGTTCGTTGCGGCATGCTTCGATTTTGACGGTCAGGTTGTCGGTCACAATCGGCTCAAAAATTGCAATCCGCGAAAAGCCGATAATCGTGCCGCTGAAAATCCGTTTGCCGTCCGCGTATACGGAAAACTTCTCCACGCGCTGGGATTTGGTGGTATCCTCTGCGAGCCGCACGCGGTCTACGGACTGCTTCGGGAAATGTAGTTTCACCGTATAGCCGCCGTCGGTGATTTCGGTTTGCACATCGCGGATTTGCAGTTCGTCCTCTTTTAAAATCCATTTGCCCATCTCGCGCAGACGACGAACATCAGCCTTCGCGAACTGCCCGTTGCGGTTCGGGGGAATGTTTAACAGCATCAGGCTGTTGTTGCCGACGGAATTGTAATAGATTTGCATTAAATGACGCAGGGATTTGAGGGTAAAACGCTGTAACGGGTGATAAAACCACCCGAGCCGTATGGAAACATCCACTTCGGCGGGATACCACATAAATTCGTCGAAATTCTGTAAAAACGCGCGCGAGCCCATATCGGGAAGCATCACATCCTGACACCGCTTTTGAAACGCTTTCCTGTCGTCGGTGTCCTGACAGTTCACCGCAAAATTTTGTTGGTCATACTGAAATTTCGGCACCACATTCCATTCGCTTTCACGGGTTTTGCCGCTTTCGTTGCCAATCCACCGCACATCGGGTGCACAGCCCGACATCACAATGTTCGGCTGTAATTCCACGGCGGTTTTCCAAATGCGCTCGAAGTCATATTTTTGCACGGGCTGACCGTCTGCCTTTGCGCCGCACGCGCCGTCGAGCCACAGCATAAAAATTTCGCCGTAATTCGTCAACAGTTCGGTCATTTGCGCAATATAAAAATCATTGTAGGCGGGCGTGCCGTAGCAAGGGGCGTTTCTGTCCCACGGGGAAAGATAAACGCCGAATTTCAACCCGTATTTTTTGCAGGAGTCCGCGACCTCGCGCACCACATCGCCCTTGCCGTCTTTATAGGGGCTGTTTTTCACGGAATGTTCGGTGGTCTTTGTCGGCCAAAGGCAAAAACCGTCATGATGCTTGCAGGTGAGGATAACGCCTTTCATACCCGCGTCACGAATGGCTTTGCACCACCCGTCGGTATCCTGCTTTTTGGGGTTAAATACGCTTTCGGGCTCTTTGCCGTTGCCCCACTCTTTGTTCGTAAAGGTGTTGACGGTGTAATGCACAAAGGCATAGTATTTCATTTCCTGTATCCGCAGTTGCCGAGAGTTCGGCACAATGCTCGTGTATAAGTTAATGCGTTCCTGTTCTGTCATAGCAATACCTCGAAAAAACGCCCCGCAGGGAATGCGGGGCGGACTTTCTATCTATGGGAAAAAGGGTTATTTCGCTTCGGATTCCCACCCGAACTGATAATACATATTGCTGCCGCATTCAAAGGTCAAGGTTTGTGTGCCGTAGTCGGCAAGCGAGCCTTCGCCCGTCACGGTGGCGGTCACGGTCATATTTTTATCGTAGGAAAGCGAAAGCAATTCATCGGTTGCGGCGTTAAAGGTGGCAATAATCACGCAATCGTGCGGCACAAGCGTATAACTCGACACCGTGAAAGAGTTTTCGGCGCGGTTGAGCTTTGCCAACACTTGTGTCGGGTTGCGGAAAGAAATCGCTTTTTCAATCGAAGCAGGGTCGTTTTTCAAATGGATTTCCACCGTGCGCGTAAGCTCGGTAACCACAGGCTCTTCGGCGGAATTGTTTTCCGTGGTCGGTGTGACCGAAGTGTAAATCGTGTCAATATCGTCAAGCGTCAGCGCCGTAACGGCAGCACTGCCCTTTAAGTACAGAATATCGTTCAAATCCGTGCCGGCCTCGACTTCCACATTGCTCGGCAATGCGTCCGAAATCCCGCCTGAAATCATATCTTTATACAGGCGCACCGCTTTGGCAAGCGGGGTGTCTTTGTCGGATGTATTGCCCGCGGCGTCCGTCAAAGCAATGGTATCATCATGTACCCAGAAATTTTCGGAATACACCGTAGCGGGCTTTTGCGTTTTAATGGCATTGGCAATGCGTGTGTAATATTCCAACGCCTCGGCGCGGTTGCCCTCTAACTGTGCCTGTTCCTCGGCACTCAACAGCGCCAGCACATTCGGGAACAGATTTTCGTCGTCGTTGTAGGCATAACGGGCTTTCAAATCGTTATAATTGAGTTCAATGGTGGTATTTTCGTCTTTTTCCTCGTACGCTTCAAACAGCGTGCTTAAAAGCTCGGTCGGCAAAACGGTTTCGAGTTCGCCGTAGGTAAAGGTGAACATTGCATCGTGCAAATCGGTTTTGCGTGTCACGGCGACCGGCTCGGGGGTTTCTTCCCCGGTGCTGACATCACACGAGGTTAAGACCAACGCGACCAGCAAGAGAGACAACAAAACGCAAATCAGTTTGAAACTCTTTTTCTGCATAATTTTCCCCATTTCCGTATAATTTTTATACGCTTAATACTTATCTTTCAACCCTTCGCTGTCGAACAGGAAGGCGGTTTCCAGCAAAATGTCAATGCCCGCTTCCACGGTTTTCGGGTCCAAATTGTCGGCTGTGTCGCCGCGGGTGTGGTAGTAGCGCGCGGGCGTGGGGTCCATTGCCGCCAGCGCCACGGCTTTCATACCGCCCTGCTGAATGGCCGCCGCATCGGACGAGCCGAAAAATACATTGGCGTAGTCGAGATTGTACCCGGCAATTTCGCTTGCCTTTTTGAGCATTGCCGCGGCTTTGCTGTCGAGTTTGACGGTGCCGCTCATATCCTTGTTGTAAACGCCCATAAAATCAAAGTCGCGCAAAGTGTCGGTTGCAACGAACACGGTTTCCACATCGTCTTCGCCCGCGTGTTTTGCGGCGAATGCCTTTGCACCGCGCAAGCCCGCTTCTTCGCAAGCCATGGAAACGGCAACCACTTCGGTATTTTCAAAGCGAATATCGTTTGCCGCCATATACCGCAGCACCGCCATCGAGGCGAACACGCCCGTTAAATTGTCGTTTGCGCCCGGCACAACCAATTTCCAGTTTACAAAGAACGCACCGAGTGACATCGGCACAATCGTTACAAATGCCAAAACCAAAACCACGGTGGAAAGCCACGCAGGAATCGGGAACAGCGACAGAATATCCAACGCGAACTGCACAAACACCGAGCCGAACGCCAGCGCGATAACCGTTGTCAGCAGTTTCCCGCCGCCGAGGTGGGTGTAGGTCCATTCATACGCGGAGTCGATATGGCCGCTGAAAATAATACGGCGTTTGGTTTCGCCCGCGGCTTTTCGGGTGCAAACCACATTGCAGGTGCGCCGCTTCGGAAAAAACGGATCCAACAGCGGCTTATACAGCAAAAATTCGCATACCATAAATAACAAAGCCAAAAAGGACAGGACAAGCGCCGCAATGTTAAACGCGGTGCTCAGCGCCGGGACGGCGTCAAAGCGGCTTAAAATGAGCAGTACCGCCGAAATCATCATCATGATTACATCGAGGAGCACCCAGCCCATAAACGCTTTGGGGTGCAGTTCAAACTCCTCGGTTTCGACGGTGTCGGCGACCGATTTCATCGACTCGGCGACATACGCCTGTGCTTTGCGCTCGCTTTCCTCGCCCGACTCGCGCGGCCCGATTTCTTTACAGACCTTTTTAATCTCGCGTAAGGTGTAGTTGGTCATTTCCCTTCTGCGGGAAGGATAGTTTGCGTTGCTCTCGCGCGCCAGCATAACATCACTCCGTTAAAAATTTCCTTTTGAATTTCTTTATTCTAACACAAAAAAACGAAAAAGTCGATAGATATTTTGAAATCGGAGCGGGTTATTGACAGAAAGCGGGAAAAAAAGTACAATACAGAGTAGATTTGTATGTAAAAATTGAGGATGTATCGCGGATATGGCAAAGAAATACTCGAAAAAACAATGGATGGCAAAAGGCATATTGGCACTGCTGTTACTTTTCATTTTGGCAGGGCTTGCGGTCGGGTTTGCGGTAACGGAAAAGCGAAAACCCGCCGAGCCGACCACAAAGGCTGTGTCAGAGACCGAGACCGAAACCGAACCGCAGACAGAGCCGCCCACCGAGGCGGAGGCCACCGCCGCGCCGGAACCGACAACTGCGAAAGCGCCGCCCGTATCGTTGCCGCAGGCGACGGACGGCAACCCCGTCACGGTTTCGCCCGACGGCGACAACTGGGAACTGACGCTTGTGAATTTGCAGTACCGTCTGCCCGAAGACTACAAACCGACCTTAAAAGCATCAGTCGAGGGCAGTTCCGTCCAGCTTGACGCGCGCGTGGCGCCGTTTTACGCCGAAATGTATGCGGCGGCAAAGGCGGACGGGTGCACCTTAACCCCGTATTCGGGCTACCGTACCTATGCGCGCCAGCAGGAAAATTTTGACCGTAAGGTGGCGTATTATGTTTCGCAGGGGTTGAGCGAAACCGAGGCAACCGCCAAAACGCAAACCCGCATTTTGCCCGCCGGCGCGTCGGAGCACAATATGGGCTTTTCGATGGACATTGTCAGCGCCAGCGCGGATTTTATTTCCACCAAAGAGTTTTCGTGGCTTTCAGCACACGCGTACGAATACGGCTTTATTCTGCGCTACCCCGAAAACAAAACCGAAATCACAGGCGTGATGTATGAGCCGTGGCATTGGCGGTTTGTCGGCAAAGAAGCCGCCGCCGCAATGCAAAAAAGCGGCCAATGTTTAGAAGAATATTTAGGTGTCACTTAAAAGACCGAAAAGGAGAGATTGTATGCTGACCATTCAAAACGGGCAATTTTCCATGGACGGCAAGCCGTTCGCAATTTATTCGGGAGCCATGCACTATTTCCGCGTGCCCCGTGTGCATTGGGAGGATCGCCTTTTAAAACTCAAAGCGGCAGGCTTTAACACGGTGGAAACCTATATCTGCTGGAATTTGCACGAGCCGCACCCCGGCGAATTTGACTTTTCGGGGATGCTCGACATTGCCGAATACTTGCGTTTGGCACAAAAAGTCGGTTTGTACGCGATTGTGCGCCCCGGCCCGTACATTTGCGCCGAATGGGATTTCGGCGGCTTCCCCGCGTGGCTGTTGAAAGACAAAAATATGCGGCTTCGCTGTAACTACGAGCCGTATCTCTCGTGTGTGCGCCGCTATTACAACGCGCTCGGCGAGCAGATTAACGGGCTGTTGGAGAAAAACGGCGGCAACATTATTGCGATGCAGGTCGAAAACGAATACGGCAGTTACGGCAACGATAAACAATATTTGCAGGCAATCCGCAAAATTATGGGCGAAGCAGGTATGGACTCGTTCCTGTTCACTTCCGACGGCGACTGCAACTGGATGCTGTCGGGCGGCGGGCTTCCCGATGTGTTCAAGGTGATGAACTTCGGCTCGCGCACCAAAACGCTGTTAAAGAAATTGGACAACTACCAAACCGATATGCCCTATATGTGCGGCGAATTTTGGGACGGTTGGTTTGACCATTGGGGCGGCATTCACCACACCCGCCCGAGCATACAAGTTGAAAAGGAAATCAAGGATTTCCTCGATATGGACGCAAGTTTCAATATGTATATGTTCCACGGCGGCACAAATTTCGGCTTTACCGCGGGTGCAAACTGCACAAACGGGCACTACACGCCGACCGTCACCAGTTACGATTACAGCGCGCCGTTAACCGAATGGGGCGCATACACCCCGACCTATCACGCCGTGCGCAAGCTGCTTTTGGAAAAACAGGGCTTGGAGGCGGGTATTCTGCCGCCCGAGCCGAAACTCCAATATATCGGCACGGTGGAACTCACGCAGTCGGCAGGGCTGTTTGACAATCTCGAAAACATCGGCACAACACAGTACAGCCCCACGCCCGAAAGTATGGAACAGTTTGACCAAAACTTCGGCTACATTCTGTACGCCACCACAATTCAGGGCAAATATGAGTCTCTGACGCTCTCTGTGGAGGGTGTGCACGACAACGCCTACTTGTTTGTAGACGGAAAACTGAAAAAGACCTATTACCGCAATCAAAACCCGAAAATGAAAGACGGCGACGGCTTTACATACAATTTGGGCAGTATCAAAGGTGAAAAGAAAATCGAGATTTTGGTGGACGCAATGGGACGCGTCAACTACGGCAAATATTTGTATGACCGCAAGGGCATTGCCCGCGTGATGCTCGGCAATCAGGTGGTGTTTGACTGGCAAATTACAACATTGCCGCTTGATAATATCGACAAAGTGCAGTACGGCACGGCGGGAAACCAATTCCCGCGGTTTTACAAAGGCACCTTCAAAGCCGCCACGGACGCGGACTGCTTTGTGGATATGACGGGCTTTCAAAAGGGCTGTGTATTCGTGAACGGCTTTAATTTGGGCCGTTATTGGGCGGCAGGCCCGCAAGTGACGCTGTATCTGCCGCAGGATGTGCTCAAAGCGGAAAACGAAATCGTCATTTTCGAGCAAGAGGGCACAGACCGTCAAAGCGTGGAAATCACCGACAAGCCGAACCTTGCCAAGCCCAAAAAGCGCAGTCTGTGTTTTTGGAAGAAATAAAATGCAAAAAGACAGGGGACAAAAAGCAGAAATTTGTCCCCACTGTGTGCTATATTTGTGCGTACGGAACGGTCTTGACCGTTCCCTAAAACACCAAGGGGGCAAAAAATCGTCCCCTGTGCGCCGATGAAGTAAGCTGAAAAAAAGAAGTCTGCCGAAACCCTGCTGATGGAAAAACCCTCAGCCGACGCTCAAGACGCAGGTCGGTCAGACTCCGATAAAATTATAACCAATCCGGCGGAAAAAGTCAACAAAACACATAAAAGACAGGGGGGCGGTTCTCTGTCTTGGAGGAAGCAAGCAAAGACACAGAACCGTCCCCTGTCTTTAAATCTATCACCTACGATTTGGCGTTAAACACAGGGGACGGTTCTCTGTGTTGACAAATTGAGGCGAAAATGATATATTAA
>JBJEPV010000141.1:0-8243 GCA_051881415.1 Candidatus Fimenecus sp. | reverse complement strand
CAATACAATTTAAAGTACAGAGGTGATTGCATGTTTGAAATCCGAAACCAACAAAAATCCAACAAGACCATTCGTATGCCGAACGAACTGATTGACCGATTACAGAAAATTGCCGACCAAAACAATATTTCGTTTAATCAATTAGTCGTGCAGTGCTGCGAATATGCGCTGAACGAAATGTTAGGTGCCGAACAATAAAACAAACGACCACCCTTCCGTATTGTAACGGAAAGGCGGTCGTTTTGTACTATGCGGGTTGCATAGAGTTTTGCGTTTTACAAAGATTTTTTTAATTCAGCGGCGCTTGCATATCGCTTTTGCGGGTCGAGCTGAATGCATTTTTCAATGACTTTTGAGAGTTTCCCTTGATACATTTTCTTTGCGGGGTGCTCGCCGGTGAGCATTACATTCATCAACACCCCGACGGCAAAAATATCCGAACGCGCGTCGGTTTGCGCAAGCCCCAACTGCTCGGGCGCGGCGTACCCTCTCGTGCCGATGATTTTGGTGTCGCCCGATTGCCCGATTTTATAAAGCCGCGCGGCGTCAAAGTCCATCAGCTTTACCGTGCCGCGGTCGGTAATCATCACATTTTCGGGTTTAATGTCGCGGTGCACAATGCCGCGGTTGTGCAAAACGGTCAACGCATCGCAAATGCTTTTGACCACGGTTTTTACGCCCTTTTCGTTGTAAAGCCCGCGCATTAACAGGTCGGCAACGGTCGCGCCGCGGACATATTCCTCCAATACCGTGATTTGCGGTTCTTCCCCGAACACCGCATACACGGCGGGCAAATTTCGGAAGTCCGTTGCGCGCAGAATGTTGTAAACCTCCGCGTTGCCGCGGCATTTGCGGCAGACCAATTCCTTTTGCAGGACTTTGTGCCGCAGTAAAACAATGGATTTGTCCTCTGTTTGCTTGAAAACCTTGACAACCGTGTACTGTTCTTTCAAAATTTCTTCTGCCGACTGCACCGAAATCCCCCCTTGCCAACTTTTGTATTTTTCATTATACTATACAATGTGTAAAAAAGGAAGTGAGAAAACCGTATGCTGAAAAAATCGACCGATGAAATGCTCGGCGAATTGCTGAAAGCAAACAATATCGAACAATATATGAAAGAGAACGAAGCGTATTTTGTGGATTTGTCGGTTGCGGCGTTTTTAAGCGAATATATTACGCAAAAAGGGCTGAAAAAATCCGCCGTGATTAAAGACGCTCAAATCAGCGAAATTTTCGGCTTTCAGGTGCTGTCAGGCACACGCAATCCGTCGCGCAATACGCTTTTGAGCCTTTGTATCGGGGCAAAAATGACCGTGGACGAGGTGCAGGCAACCCTGAAAGTGGCGGGATTTGCACCGCTGTATCCGAAGCACAAGCGCGACAGTATCATTCTGTTGGGTGTTGCCAACGGCAAGAGTGTGTGCGATATTAACAACGAATTGTACGAACACGGCGAAGAAACCCTGTGAAATTTCGGAAAATGCTTGACTTTCCGAATTTCGTTTGGTATAATCATAAACCGCTGTAAAATAATTTTTTTGATTTTACGGCTCCTTCCCACGGGGAATGCCCGTGGGCGAAAGTCCATAAGGAGGTGCAAAAGGAATGTCCAAGTATGAAGCAGTGTTGGTTCTCTCCGTGAAAAACGGCGACGAAGCAACCCAAAGCCTGCAAGAAAAATTTAAGGCTTTGATTGAAGCAAACGGCACTCTCGAAAGCGTTGATGAGTGGGGCAAAAGAAAGCTCGCTTACGAAATCAACGATGAAGCCGAGGGGCACTATGTAATCTTCAATTTTGACAGCGAGCCCGCTTTCCCGGCGGAGTTTGAACGCGTAGCCGGCATTACCGACGGCGTACTGCGTACACTCGTTGTGAAAAACTGAGGCGGAGGGTTAGAATATGCTCAACTGTGCAATTATCATGGGCAGATTGACTGCCGACCCCGAGCTTCGCACGACAGGCAACGGCACTTCGGTGACATCGTTTTCCGTCGCGGTGGATCGCGCCTATGCGCGCCAGGGCGAGGAAAGACAAACCGATTTCATCAATGTGGTTGCTTGGCGGCAAACGGCGGAATTCGTGACACGGTATTTCCGCAAAGGTTCTATGATTGCGATTCAAGGTTCGATTCAGACCCGCAATTATGAGGACAAAAACGGCAACAAACGCACGGCGGTTGAAATCGTCGCAGACCGTGCATCGTTCTGCGGCAGTAAGGCGGAAACCGGTACAGCCGGCGCCGCACCCGCAGCACGCCCCGCGCCCGCCTACCAGGGCGGCAACGCCGACGGCTTTTCGGTACTTCCGACAAGTGACGACGATGCGTTCCCCTTCGGCAATACGGATGATGACGACGGTTTGCCGTTTTAAGTTTTGATTGATTTTTTAAGGAGGATTACAAATGGCTTACGATAAACCGCAAGGCGGCCGCCCGCAGAACCGCAAACGCAAAAAAGTTTGCTCCTTCTGCGTCGAAAAGGTCGACAAGATTGATTACAAAGATGCAGCAAAGCTGCGCCGCTATACCTCTGAACGCGCAAAGATTCTTCCCCGCCGCGTAACCGGCACTTGCGCCTATCATCAGAGAGAACTCACTACGGCTATCAAACGCGCGCGTGTAATCGCGATTTTGCCGTACACGGCGGACTGATTTTTCTGTGGCTTAAAAAGCGCAGAATTCGGCTTGCCCGCATGGAACAATATAGAAAAGGGCGGCTTTCAAAGCCGCCTTTTTTTCTGAAATTGCATATTTTTTCATACAAAATTGAATTTCTGCATAAAACCTGCATAATTTGTGCGAATATATGCATAATTATTCCGACGCTTTCCACAAATATGCATATTTTATGAATAAATATACAAAAAATACTTGATTTTATGCGAAAAGCGTGTATAATTGCCTTGTAATCAAAAGAACATTCAAATCGGAGGGTTTTCCATGAATAAGAAAGACATTAAAAAGGTTGTTTTGGCATATTCAGGCGGGCTTGATACTTCCATCATCATCCCGTGGCTGAAAGAGAATTATAACAACTGCGAGGTTATCGCCGTTTCGGGCGATGTGGGGCAGGGTACCGAGCTTGACGGTTTGGAAGAAAAAGCAATTAAAACGGGCGCTTCCAAACTCTATGTGCTCGACCTGAAAAAAGAATATGTGGAGGAGTACATTTGGCCGTGCTTGAAAGCGGGTGCGGATTATGAAACCTACCTTTTGGGCACTTCCCATGCGCGTCCCTGCATTGCAAAAGGTCTTGCGGAAATCGCCAAAAAAGAGGGCGCAGACGCCATTTGCCACGGTTGCACAGGCAAGGGCAACGACCAGGTGCGTTTTGAACTTACATTAAAAGCATTCGCCCCCGAAATGGAAATCATCGCCCCGTGGCGTGAGTGGGATATTAAATCCCGTGAAGAGGAAATCGAGTACGCCGAGGCGCACAACATTCCGTTGAAAATTAACCGTGAAACCAACTATTCCAAAGATAAAAATGTGTGGCATCTCTCCCACGAGGGCTTGGATTTGGAAGACCCCGCCAACGAGCCGCAGTACCAAAAAGAGGGCTTCCTTGAATTGGGCGTTGCCCCTGAGCAGGCACCCGATAAGCCTACTTATGTGACCATTCACTTTGAAAAGGGCGTACCCACCGCTTTGGACGGTGCAGAGATGGACGGCCTTGCAATCGTGGAAAAACTTAACGAGTTGGGCGGCGCAAACGGCATCGGACTTCTTGATATTGTCGAAAACCGTCTTGTCGGTATGAAGTCGAGAGGCGTTTATGAAACCCCCGGCGGCACAATCCTTTACAAAGCGCACGAACTTTTGGAAATGATTACGCTGGACAAAGAAACCCAGCATTACAAAAAATTGGTTTCCCAGAAATTCGGCGAAATCGTATATAACGGCCAGTGGTTTACACCCCTTCGTGAGGCGCTTTCCGCATTCGTTGATAAAACGCAGGAAACCGTTACAGGCGATGTAAAGGTAAAACTTTACAAAGGCAATGTCATGAACGCAGGTATTACTTCACCCTACACGCTGTATGATGAAAATGTGGCGTCCTTCGGTGAGGACGGCGGCGCTTACAACCAAGCAGACTCCGCAGGCTTCATCAATCTCTTCGGTCTGCCCATTAAGGTTAAGGCTTTGCTTGACCAACAGAGAAATACAACTCAGTAATCCGTTTACGCTCCCTCTTTGAGGGAGCTGTCAAGCGCTTGCGCTTGACTGAGGGAGTTATTCATACGCATTTAAACTTGTAGGGGGCGGCGGCTCGACGCCCCGCAAAACACTAAGACCTACGGGCGACCGAGGTCGTCCGCCCCTACGCATAGGGGACACAAACTGTGCGAAACGGCAAAGGGAAATTTTCCCTTTGTCGTATTGTACTACTTACAGGAGAAAAATATATGCAACTTTGGCAGGGCAGATTTCAAAAAGCATTAGACCCCAAAACAAACGATTTTAATTCGTCCATTAAATTCGACAGCCGCATGTTCCGCGAGGATATTGACGGCAGTCTTGCCCATGCGGCAATGCTCTGTGCGCAAGGCATCATTTCCGCCGAGGATTTGGCGGCGATTACCGAGGGCTTGAAAGCCATCAAAGCCGAAATTGAAAGCGGCGAATTGGAAATTGACCCCAACGCAGAGGATATTCACACTTTTGTGGAGGGAGAACTGACCAAGCGCATCGGCGCGGCAGGCAAACGATTACATACCGCCCGCAGTCGAAATGACCAAGTGGCAGTAGATATTCGTTTGTACCTGCGCAAAGAGTGCGACGCGCTGTACGGGCAACTGACGGAACTTGTCGCCGTCCTTTGCAAAAAAGCGGAGCAGTATGCAAACGCCGTTATGCCCGGCTATACCCATTTACAGCGTGCCCAGCCCATCACTTTCGGGCATCATCTGTTAGCCTATGCCGAAATGCTCCTGCGTGACAAAGCAAGACTTGCCGATGCGCGGGAAAGAATGAATGTTTCCCCATTGGGTGCTTGCGCATTGGCAGGCACAACCTATAATACCGACCGCGAAATGACGGCAAAGGCGCTTGGATTTACAGGCGCTATGCAAAATTCCCTCGACAGCGTTTCCGACCGTGATTTCTGTATGGAGTTAGCGGCGGCACTTTCCATTTTGATGGTGCACCTTTCCCGTTTCTCCGAGGAAATCGTCCTGTGGTGCTCCTGGGAGTTTAAATTCGTGGAATTGGACGATGCTTTTTCCACAGGCTCGTCCATTATGCCGCAGAAAAAGAACCCCGATATTACGGAACTGATACGCGGCAAATCGGGCAGAGTGTTCGGCGATTTAATGACGCTTTTAACCATGATGAAAGGTCTGCCCCTCGCTTACAACAAGGATATGCAAGAGGACAAAGAGGCGATTTTTGATGCGTTTGACACGGTGAAAATGTGCTTGACGGCGTTTATCCCCATGCTTGATACCATGACCGCACTCCCTGAAAATATGCGTAAAGCGGCGGCAGGCGGCTTTATCAACGCCACTGATTGCGCCGATTATCTTGTTTCAAAAGGCTTGCCGTTCCGTGACGCCTACAAAGCGACAGGGGAGTTGGTTGCCCTTTGCATCAAAAAAGGCGTCACATTGGAAACCTTGCCTATGGAAGATTACAAAGCCGTATGCGATTTGTTCGACGACGGCGTGTATGAGGCAATTAACCTTGATAAATGCGTAAATGACCGCACCTCGCTCGGCGGCCCCGCACCGCAAAATGTGCTGGCACAGGTGGAGAGAGTTAGAAGTTTAAATCAATGAATAGAGTAGGGCGGGGGCTTGCTCCCGCCGTGGAAATGGCAGAGAAAATCGCGTAGTGGCGGGCTTCCACGCCCGCAAGCATTTCATAACAAGTATGAGGAGAAAGAGAAAAATGAGAATTCTTTTGCGCATGAAATTGCACAAACTGCAAAAATGGGAGAATTATCTTGCCTCTGTAGAAAAGATGGACTACAACACCTTTGCTCCGCTTGAACAAGGCAGTGATGCGGAATTAACAGAAACAACGGCAGAAAACCTGTTTGGGCAAATTTCGCTGTATGCAACGCTTTTGGAAAAGTATGATTTAAAAAAGTGCGCGGGTGACGGAACGGATTTTGAAAAGACTGTGCGCATTATGCAGTGGCTGACGGATAATACCTTTTACAGCGGCGCCGCCTTTAAGTGGAAGGCGGATAATCCTTTGGATATTTTGGAATACGCCTACGGGCAGGATTTTTCCCACGCGATTTGTTGTCGTGAAAAGGCAGTGGTGTTCACGGATTGTTTGCTGGCACTGCAAATTTTTGCATATCCGATTTGTCTGTTAAGCACAAACGGCGGTTGCCATTTTGTTACGCATGTTTACTGCCGTGAACTGCAAAAATGGGTACTGTTTGATCCTTCATTTAACTGCTGGTTTACAAAAGGCGGTAAACCGCTAAGCGTTTGGGAACTGAAAAACCTGTATTTAAACAATGATGAACCCGTTTTGGAAAATTATTCATTTAATCACACGGATAGGTGTAAAGAAATCTATTTAGCAGGTTTCATTAAACAGAATTTAACGAATCTGTCCACTTGGCATGACAATTCCATGGACAGACGAGGCTATAAGAAAAATGATTGGGAAAGCAAAAAGGTATTTAAAACAAAACTACCCGATTTTAAAATGATGTAAAGTGAGATTACCTATGACCAAAGTATTTATTGACGGCTCACAGGGGACAACGGGTTTAAAAATCTTTGACCGCCTGAAAACCCGCGACGATATTGAACTGATTACCTTGCCCGAAGAAAAACGCAAGGATTTAAAATCACGCAAAGAAGCGCTCAATTCAGCAGACATCGCATTTTTGTGTCTGCCCGATGCGGCGGCAGTTGAGGCGGTAGGCTTAATCGAAAACGAAAAAACCATCGTGATTGACACATCTACCGCTCATCGTACAAACGAATCGTTTGCATACGGTTTTCCCGAACTTTCAAAAGAACTTTCGGAAAAACTCAAAAATTCAAATCGTATTGCCGTGCCCGGGTGCTACGCAAGCGGCTTTATCGCCCTTGTAAAACCCTTGGTGGATGCAGGGCTTGTTTCCCCCGACCACGCCTTTTCCTGCCACGCCATGTCCGGGTACAGCGGCGCAGGCAAAAAGGGGATTGCCCAGTATGAGGACGCCGAGCGTGACCCGCTTCTTGACGCGCCCCGTGCCTATGCCCTCACCCAGGAGCACAAGCATTTAAAGGAAATGCAGATTATTTCAGGGCTTTCAACAACGCCGATTTTCTGCCCGTTCATCTGCGATTATTTCAGCGGTATGCTTGTCACCGTGCCGCTTTTTAAAAGCGATTTGCAAAACGGCAAAACGGTAGAGGATATAAAAGCCCTTTACAAAGAAAAATACAATACCCCGATTGTGCGTTATAAAGACAGCATAGACGAGGCGGGTTTTCTTTCTGCCAACGCCAAAGCAGAAACGGACAGTATGGATATTACCGTCTGCGGCAATGACGAACGGATTTTGCTCCTTGCCCGTTACGATAACCTGGGCAAAGGCGCCAGCGGCGCGGCTCTTGAATGTATGAACATCAAAATGGGTTTGCCGGCAGAATTTAATTTGGAAATTTAGTAAACAATGTAGGGCGGGGGCTTGCTCCCGCCGTTGAATAAACAGGAGAAACATATGGCATTTTCAATCAAAATCGACACAAACGGCGGGGTGACCTCGCCCAAAGGCTTTCAAGCCAACGGCATACACTGCGGCATTCGCAAAAATAAGGACAAAAAGGACTTAATGCTGATTTTGTCCGAAACCGAATGTGACGCGGCGGCGGTTTACACCAAAAATCTCGTTTACGGCGCGCCGATTACCGTCACCCGCAAAAACCTCGCAAACGGTAAGGCGCGGGCGGTTATCTGCAACAGCGGCATTGCCAATACCTGTAACGCCGACGGCGTGGAAAAAGCGCAGGCAATGTGCGACCTTGCTGCAGAGTATACAGGCGTTTCCGCTGATGATGTGATTGTCGGCTCAACGGGCGTAATCGGTCAGCCCATTGATTTGGAGCCCATCCAAAACGGTATGCAAGCGCTCGCCGACGGACTTTCGACGGACGGCTCGGACGCGGCGGCAGAGGCGATTATGACCACCGATACCATCAAAAAGCATATTTCCGTTTCTTTCGATTTGGACGGCAAAACCTGCACCATCGGCGCCATAGCCAAAGGCAGCGGTATGATCCACCCCAA
>JBJEPV010000140.1:0-8252 GCA_051881415.1 Candidatus Fimenecus sp. | reverse complement strand
AGAGGGAAATCCACCGAACTCAGAGGTCTCAAACAGCAACATGATGACGCAATGACCAGAATGCGTACTTTGATGCAAGGGCTCAACGAGATTTGGAAAGGTACTGCACAGGATGCGTTGCTTGCAAAGTATGAAAGCATGCAGGGCACTTTTGCAAACTTCTCCGAAATGTTGGATGACTATGCAAAACTGATGGATACCGCTGCAACGCAGTTGGAAACCACCGACAGCCAGCTGGCAACCACGATGAACAACTTTGGTTGATTCTATCGAAATATCCCGGCGGAAAACTCCGCCGGGATATGGAAATGAGTTTCGGAAAAAGCAGTATACGGCGTACTTCTTTTTCGGAAATTTATTGGTTGGGGTGATTGTATGACAATGGAGTCCGATTACGATGCGATGTTGGCTTCTGCTAATGAAATGCAAAGCTATATCTCTGTTATGCAGAGAACCATGGCGGAAACGGAACAGTTGGTATATGCTATGGCAGGTGATTGGCAAGGCGATGCCGGCATAGCATGTGCGGCACAAATTGTTGGGTTAAAACGGCAATTTTCGGAAATCTTGACTTTTACAAAGGATTTGGCTGATGCAATGTATGATTTTGCACAGAAATATCGAGATTTGGATTTATCTATAAAGCATGAGTTTGAAAATATATAAAACCAGAGATGGAGGCATTGTATGCAAAACACATTGGAAATATCTTATGACGCATTGTATTATTTGGCACAAATGATGCAAGCAGAGTATATGGATTACGATTACTTTAAGTTGGTTGGGGACATTGAGACAAACTATGATTTATTTGTCAAGCAGGCGGCGGAGTCTTTACAGAGCAGCGGACTTTTGACGGAAGATTTCAGCGGGAATTTAGAATCGGATGACAATTTGAGACAAGTTGCAACCCCTTTGTTTTTTGGAAATGCGGAGTCAAGTTTAGACTTGATTTTACAAGGCGAAACCGTATCACACAGTTTGTATAAATTCCATTTTTATCAAAATCAAGTGACAAGAGCAACCTTCTTAGACGGAAAAGTTCGATTAGAAGCTTGGGATTCCTTTGAAGAACTGTATGCAGATATTCTTCGCAACACAGTTGCGGGAAGTGAAGAAGCTCTTGCCGCACCGATTGAACCGGATAAAATGGATAAAATTATGATTTTAAAATGCACAAATGCAGGTGCGCCGCTTCCGATTGTCGCTTTTTGCGTGTATAACGGCGGAGTATACAAAATGGAGGGTGAATCCTTACTCGCCGTTGCACCGGAGACATTCCGAGATGAGGCTATCCGTATTTTAGAGATGAAGGGAGTTTAAGTGTATGGCATATCGTGATGCAAACGGAAATATTACGATTGATGAAAATGAAGCGTACCGGGATATTTCCCGCTTACAAAATGTTTCCGAAGTTTTGAAAGAGGCTGATTATCGCCTGCAAAATATTTTAATAACGGCAACAGAAAGTCGCGGGTTAATTGCAAACAGTATTGAGGGGACAGCGGCAAGCTTGCGCAGAGAAATTCAAGGTTTGCAAAACGGGATTCAAGACCAAATTCGCCGTATCAAAGTAACGGTTAAAAAATATCAGGAAGTCGATGCGAAATTGAAAGAGACCATTGCTTCCGGCGGCGGTTTTCGTTAAGGCGAAAAATATGGATAGGAGGAAGTTTATATGGCACTGATTTCTATAGATTTTACAGGTTTGGAAGCAAATGCACGGGAATTACGGTCTTTGATTACACAGTTAGAGACCCAGCAACGTGCGGCGGAATCGTTAATCCAACAAATTGCACCGTCTTGGACAGGCGCCGC
The DNA here is from genome assembly GCA_051881415.1 of Candidatus Fimenecus sp. Lineage (GTDB taxonomy): Bacteria > Bacillota > Clostridia > Oscillospirales > Acutalibacteraceae > Fimenecus. Next base: position 6,434 of record JBJEPV010000140.1, on the reverse strand, counting down.
CAGCGAGGTCTTTATTAAACGCTTACAGGAACAAATAGGTAAATCGCAAAAATTGATTGATGTATTGTACGAATATTTATCCTATGTCAATTCGGCAAAAGATAAATTCTCAAATTTAGAAAGAACAATCTCATCGATTATCCGAGCGGTTATCAATTAAAAGGGAGGCGTTATTATGGCAGACAAGCTGGTATTGGATACAAGCAAAATCAAGAATGTAGTCTATCAAGCCGGGCAAGCCAACGCGCGTATTACCGATGCGGAATCACAGTTAAACCAAATCCGCAACCATACGAATTGGAAATGCCGTGAAAAATATATGTTAAACAGCAACGCTGAAGCGTTGAAAAGCAAAATCCATAGATTACAGGATAAATCAGAGGCATTTTATCACGCAATGAATAATGCCGCAAATGCTTTGGAAACCGCAGAGAACGAAATATCAGGTTTATTTAAAGAAGTTGAAGCCATCATCGGCAATGTGCTGAGCGGAACTGTCGTGCCGGCAGCATCCGTAGTGGGGCAATTAAAAGATGTGGTAACAAAAATTACCTCTAAAATTATACAGCCGGCACCATGGCAGCAGATTAACGATATTTGGAATCATATTCAAATTGTCGGGATGGACAGTCTTACCAACAATGCGGAAGGCAATTTTTCTGCCGGCGGCGGTAACGGTGCTTTCGGTGGCGGCGGCGGTGGCGGCGGTATCCGATGAAAAATATGAATAAACGGAAGTGAGCATGATGAGCGGAAATCAAACCATAAAACTCACCCCGCAAGAACTGCGCGCACAAAGCCAAGCGTTAGAACAAATCAGCGAACAGTATCGCTCCGTCTTGCGCAATACCGATCGCGTTCTAAAACGAGTGAACAGCAATTGGAGTTATCGTCTGGCAAACAATTTCACAACAAAAATTCATTCTGTTTCCAAGGCGTCCGAGAATTTGGTGACCATGCTGGCGCAATCAGCAGAGGCGGCTCGGTCAGCAAGCGAATCGTTTACTACGGTGGACGCGCAGTTGGCGAAATATGTCGGCGGAAACAGCCCATCTTCTGACAAAGGGCAAACGAATGTTGTAAATCAAAAAAAGGAAAAAGATTCTACACAAAAAGACAAATGGTATACAAAACTTTTTGACTTTTTTGGTAGCTTTGGCATCATTGGGGTAACGACAGAATTTATTTTGAACGGTACAGTTGGGGAAGACGAAATGACTACCGGAAAATCTTTATTAGATTTAATCGGCAATATTGCACAAACCGGTGCAAAAATCTTTGATGGAAAAGAAATTCAACTCTTAGGGCTACAATCAACTGTGGATGCAATTGGGTTTCGAGAAAATCTGGCGATGCAGTTCGAAAAATTTAAGATTAACAGTTCTTACAATTCTGTTAATCTTACGGGCGCGGAAAAAGCCGCCAATAACATTGCGGCAGCAGCAAAATGGGGCGGCGTTGCTCTAACCGGCGTAAGCAAATTCATTGGAAATTATGATGAATACAACGGCGATTACAAAAACTGGAGAATGTATTTGGAGACGATCGGTGAAACGGTAGTCAGTGTTGGCACCGGCGTTTTGGCGACAGCAGCCGTCGGGGCAGTGTTGGGCGCCGGCGCGTCGGCTGTTGTGGTAGGCACTATTGGAACCGGCGTTGTAATGGTTGCTAATTGGGCAGTTGAAAAAATCAGCGGAAAAAACATTTCCGAACTGGTGTCCGATACGGTGATTGATGCGGTGCAAGACGGAGTGAAAGCAATCGGTAACGGAATAAAAAGTGCAGGCAAAGCGATTGCCTCATGGTTTAAATAAGTGTTTGGAGGAAAACTTATGAATATTTCGGAATTACTTCCTATTGGGTCGGTTGTCTTATTAAAAAACGGTAAAAAGCGTTTGATGATTATCGGTGTGAAACAGACGGATTTGCAAACAAATACGGAGTATGATTATCTGTCTGTATTATACCCCGAAGGATTTGTCAATCCTGAAACAACCTTTTTCTTTAATCATGATGCGATAGAGCATATATTCTTTTTGGGTATGAACGATAATGAAAGAACGGAGTTTTTAGAAAAGCTGACCGCATATTACGACTCTGAACAAAAAGAATAGTTTTTGCGGAGGAAATGAAATATGGCGATGGATAAAACAATCAAACTCACCCCCGAATTACTGAAAACGCAGGGGGAAAAGTTGGGCGAAATCAGCGATTCTTACAGAACAACACTAAAACAGGTGGATCGCGTGCTGAAACAGGTAAACAATAATTGGAGCTATCGGCTTGCAAATAATTTCGGCACAAAAATCCATTCCGTTGCAAAATCGTCCGAAAAATTGGTCACGCTTTTGGAACAATCTTCGGCAGCAGCCATCAACGCAGGGGAATCCTTTACCTCGATTGATTCGCAGTTGGCGAAATTCATCGGGGGAAACGGAAAAAGTTCAAATGAAAGCAGTATAAAAACCGTTTCTATACATAAGAATCCTTCTGCACCGAAAATCAATTCGATAAAAGATTTATTAAATTATTTGGATAATGTTTATGACAAAAATCTGACCGAAGAACAGCAAAAACTTCTGGAAGAAGCGCTTAAAGAAGTATTTGGAAAAGATTTCGTGAAGATTATCAAAATATTGAAAAAAATTGTCCAAGGGAAATTTGATTGGAAAACAGGTGTCGATACCCTTTCCTTAGTGTTTGGGCTGTTTGCTGAGAAGTTTGTTGAGAACGATACATTTTTTAAAACACTATGGACTACCTTGAAAACTGTACCGAAGTATATGGCGTTGGGGGAAAAATACGAACGCGAAATCATGGAAAACTTAGAAAAAGGAAATGTCGTCGGTGCGATTGCGGCATTGGGAAAAGACTTTTTCACATTAGGCAAAGCTGTTGTAGATGTCGCGTGTCAAATGGTAGATTCCTTCTTCAACATCAGCCTGATTACATCTGCGCTGGAAGTCATATACGGTTGGGATATCAACGGCGCGTTTTCAGATGCAAGTAGTGCGATAAACGGGTATTTTGACAGCGCTTTTGATCTTTAAGGAGAATGTTATATGAAACAAATTGAACTTCCGATTGGTGCGGTCGTTGAAGTGAAAGGACATCAACTGTTGATTGTCGGGTACAGCGCACAGCCTGTCGGCGGGAAACAGGAACAAGGGTATATTTGTGTGGAATTGCCGCTTGGCTTTATGAATAGCGAAAGTATGGGTTTTGTGGCTTGTCGGGATGTTGAAAAAGTGCTGTTCGCGGGTTATAAAACCGATGTAAGTACTGCATTTACGGAGAATTTAGCAAGATTTTATAAAACTTACGATGAACTCGGTGAAGAAACGGCAACGGCTGTTCTGCAAGATTTTATCAATTTCGCGCAAAGGGAAATGGAGGAACAGGCAGAATGAGTTTCACACTTTTACCGCTCGGCAGTATTGTGACACTGAAAACAGAGCAAAAAACAGAAGTTATGTTAATGGGGTATTTCCCACGGAAAGAGAATAAGACGCATTTATATCTTGCGGTTCCTTACCCAATGGGCGCTATGTTTGACAATGCCGCCGTTTTTGTGGATGAGGATTTGATAGATACGGTTGTTTTTGAAGGGTACAGAACGGAGGAGACAGAAACAGTTATTCGCAATTTGCCGAAATTGCTGATGGAGATAGCAAATATGGATATTAGTCAAGCGGAGCAGGAAAATGCAACAAACTGAATTTAACCAGCCCATTTTCGGGAACTGGTACATAGATGAAAAAATCGGGGCCGGGTCATTCGGCAGCGTATATAAAATTCGGCGCGAGGAGTTTGGCGTTACGTACCATTCCGCGTTAAAGGTGATTGAAATCCCGCAGACGGGCAACGATGTTTCAAGCCTGCAAAGCGAGGGAATGGACCAAAACAGTATCAGCGAATACTATACCGACCTCGCACAGAATTTCGTGAAGGAAATTGAACTTTTGGCGTCTTTGCGCGGCAACAGTAATATTGTAAGCTACGAGGACCACTCGATTTTACCGCATGAAGACGGTATTGGCTATACCATTTTCATTCGCATGGAACTTTTAACGCCGCTGACGGCATATTTGAGCGAACACCAATTCACCCAAGAGGATGTGCTTCGGCTCGGGATAGATATGTGCCGCGCATTAGAACTCTGCGAAGCCAAAAATATTATCCACCGCGATATTAAGCCCGACAATATTTTTATTGCCGATACAGGTGCGTTTAAACTCGGGGATTTCGGCGTGGCGCGGCAAATGGAAAAAACGATGTCCTCACTTTCGCAAAAGGGTACATATACATATATGGCGCCGGAGGTATACCAGGGCAATAAATATGACAAAACCGTGGATATTTATTCTCTCGGGATAGTTTTATATCGCTTATTGAATCATAATCGTACGCCGTTTTTACCGCTGCCGCCGCAAAATGTAAAATACAGCGACCGTGAAACGGCGCAAATTCGCCGTATGCGCGGGGATGCCATTCCGCCGATTCCTGATATTTCACCCGTGCTGAATAAAATTGTTTTGAAGGCGTGCGCATTTCAGGCGCGGGCGCGATATCAAAGTGCGCGGGAACTTCGGGAAGATTTGGAATCGGTTTTGCAAAACGGTTTGGGTAATATGAAACCCGTCATCAGCCCGAACGAAACGGAAAGACCTTTGCCGACGGCGGATCGACCCAAGCACGGTTCCATTCGTTTTTCAAAAGGTACGGAAATTGATGTTGAACAGCGCATGCGGGAAAAATCCTTTGTACCGAATACGCCGTCTGTGCGCGACCAAGCACAACATCCGCTGCCTGTACCGAAACAACCGCAGCCGATTGCACAGCAGGGCGGCACGCCCGTGTCTGTTCCTTCGTCGGCACCGATGCAGACGGTTGTTCCGAAGAAAAACAACGGGGTTGCTTTGCTTGTTATCAGTATAGTGTTAATTTTGCTCAGCGCTTTGCTTTGTTACTATGTCAGTATCGTAGGCGGTTTTATTTTATTTGTGGTCTCTATTGTGCTGATGGTACACAGTATCAATAAAATTCGACATTCGTCGTCATGACAGAGAGAACGAAAATGTGCACAAATCAAATACGCGCAGTTGCCGTCAGCGATGTCGGCAAGCGCCGAACAAACAATGAGGATAATTACTTTATCAACGGGCAAACCGTAGGCTCGGCAATGCAAACTTCTGCAAGTGCCGCACCGTCCGCGCAAAATGTTTTTGCGGTTTTTGACGGTATGGGCGGTGAGCAAGCGGGCGAATTGGCTTCGCAGGCGGCGGCAGATGTGTTTTGTGCCGATGCGTTGGAATTGTTGCAGTCCGGATTTTCCTATCCCGCCGTCAATGCGTTGGTGCAAAAAGCGAATCACAGTATTTGTGCATTGGCGCGGCAAAAACGGGCGCGTGTTGGGACAACGCTCGCTTTGCTTGCTTTTCGGGAAGACAATATTTTGATTGCCAATGTCGGGGACAGCCGTGTGTACCGACTGTCAGACGGCATACTGACACAGCTTTCCAAAGACCATACGCAGGCACAATTCTTGGTGGACAGCGGTGTTTTGCCGAAGGAGGAGGCCGAAAAACGACCCGAAAAGCATAAGTTGACACAGCATTTGGGCATCTTTCCGGAGGAGATGGAAATTGAACCGTATGTCGTGACCGTACCGGCTGTGCAAGGGGAACGTTTTTTACTGTGCAGCGACGGCTTGACGGATATGTTGCAAGACAGTGAGATACAGCAAATTCTTCGGGAGAATTTGCCGATAGAAACAGTATGCCGCCGTTTGGTACAAACGGCACTGGACCGCGGCGGGAAGGACAATACGACGGTTGTTCTTTGTGAAATCATTTCTTCCGATTCCAAAAGAGGAACAACACAGCGTTTGGATACGGCGTCAACGGAAAACGAAGGTGCTGTCCGAAATGCCGCGCCCGTTGCCAACAAAGAAAATCGGCCAAAAAAGCGTTGGCTTTGGGGCATTATCGGCATTGTCGTGTTGGTAACCGCCGTTGCCGTAGCGGTGTTCGGTTTGAACCTAAAAGACGGCAATTTGTCGGAACGGTTACATCGAGAACCCATAACAACCGTCACAGAGACGGTTGAGGAATGATAAAAAGGGGTAGTTTATGAAAATTTGTCCGAAATGCGGAAGCAGTATGCAGGACACTGCACAGCAGTGCCCGAATTGCGGGTATTCTTTTTTCGCGCAACCGCAGAATGGTATGCAAGGTGCACGGCAAGTGCGGTTTGCTACAGGCGCATCTGCGCCGCAAGGGTCTTTTTATACGCAACCGACGCCGCCGACCGCGATGCAAACGGGAAATGTGCCGTATGGCGCGGCACCCTCCGTTAAGCGCGCACGGAAAGTCCCGCTGTGGGTAAAAATCGGCGCCCCGATTTTGGCGGCTGTTGTGCTGGTGGTTGGGCTT
>JBJEPV010000139.1:0-1501 GCA_051881415.1 Candidatus Fimenecus sp. | reverse complement strand
AACGACCTTAGTGTCGTTCCGCCAGACGCCATAAAAATTTACGGGCGGGCGTGGAAACCCGCCCCTACAAACGGGCGCGCAATGCACGCCCCTACGCCCATATTGTATTTTATGCGTAGGGAACGGGCAATGCCCGTTCCGTTAGCATCTCTACAACCCCCAATTTGTCATTCAAAGAGGCAAGGGGAAAACAGGGCGCAGGCTCTGTTTTCGGAGCAACAAAACGAAAAGATAGGAGTACGAAAAATGTTGAAAAAAGGTTTGCGCATATTGGCACTTCTGCTGTGTTTTTCGATGTTGAGCGCGTGCGCTCTGCACGGTACAAAACAGGTGGAAATGCAATTAAGCAACCCCAATGCAAACGAAACCACGAAAAAGGTGTATGCCTATATTTGCGATACATACCAAAACAAGATTATTTCGGGGCAACAGGAATCCACTTGGATGGACAGCCCCGAATATGAAATGGACTACATATATGCTGCGACGGGCAAACTGCCTGCGATGCGCGGGTTGGACTTTATGAACGATGATTTTGACGGCGTGGTCGAGCGTGCCGCATCTTGGTGGCGAAAGGGCGGACTCGTGACGATTTGCTGGCATTGCGGCGCGGATTTTACAGGCAATTATGATAACTGCAAAGCGGACGAAATCCCGAATTGGGATTTGGTGCTGACCGAAGGCACGGCGGAAAACAAAGCATTTATGGAAAATATGGACAACGCCGGCAAAGCGCTTTTACAGTTGCAGGAAATGGGCGTTACCGTACTTTGGCGGCCGTTTCACGAGTTCGACGGACAATGGTTTTGGTGGGGCAAAGGCGGCGAAGAGAATTTCAAAAAACTTTGGATTTTGATGTATGACCACTTTACAGAGGATTTGGGGCTCAATAACCTGATTTGGGTTTTGGGGTATTCGCATAACGGCGAGCATATGAAAAAATGGTATCCCGGTGACGATTATTGCGATATTGCGGGTGCGGACAGTTACGAGGTTGCCGAAAACGGCGCGGAACAACGGCTTTACAAGGGCGTAAACAAGGTCACCCGAGGGCAAAAGCCGCTTTGGATGCACGAATGCGGGCAAATTCCGACTGTGGAACAGCTCGAAAAAACGCCGTGGGGCGCGTTTATGACTTGGCACACCGAATGGCTTATTGATACCAACACAAAAGAAAACCTAAAAGCAATCTACAACAGCGATTATGTTATTACCCTCGACGAATTGCCGCGTTTTCAGTGAGCATATCGTAAAAAGGACAGAAATATGCATTTCAAAAAAATATTGCTTGATAGAATAACAGTAACAAAAGGGTCACCCGCTGATTTTTCAAAGTATTACAAAGATTCAAAGTATATGCGAGCAGGATTTGAAAAGTTAGTTGAGCAAGAAACTTTAATCCCCTTTTTTGCGTTGTTCGGCGACAAAATGATTGGAAAAATTTACTTTGTCACCAAATTGGAGGATTTGCAAATTGCAGACGGAAAGCGAGTCGGTTACA
>JBJEPV010000138.1:0-8316 GCA_051881415.1 Candidatus Fimenecus sp. | reverse complement strand
CTCAGCAATTCCGGGGTTACTTGAATGAGTGCCATAGTGTTTGTCCTCCTATAAAAATATATTTATGTTCAGCCTTACGGCGAAACATCAATCCTCTGCGGCGGTGACAAGATTGCTTTCCAACACCGCCTGCGCCGCCTCGGCTTCCGCCTCTAATGCGGCATTTTTTACCGTATTGAACAATACAGTCAATTCGGAAAATTCCTCTGCGCTTTTTTGAAAGCCGCGTTGAATTTCCACCATTTTTTCGGCAAACGCATTTGCCGAAAACCCGCGCCAGCCGTCTTCCAACACAAGGCCTGTATTTTTCAAGCCCTGCATCACCTCGGTCAGCAAATCCGTAATCTCTGTCAACTTTAACGAATAGTGATTTAACATATCCGACAGCAGTAATTCATTGGTCATATGTTTTCCCTCACCCGATGGTCAATTTGTCGCCCGTCCAAATGCCGGCCGTTTCCAAGCTTTCCTCCGGCCGCAATGCCCTGCCGAGCTTCTCCGATGTCAGTTTTGTACGGTTGGGATGAAAAAATATCCCGTTGTTATAGTGGCTGACGGTTTGAACAATATCGCCGAGCAGTTTTTGACACGGCACATCGTCGGGCATTTCCAAATCATATGAAAACCGTCCGAATTTATCTGAAACCGTCACAATAATCTTTGCCATATTGCGCCTCACATATCTGTAAATTGAATTTCTGCCGTTCCCGCATCGGTTTCTGCAAGCACGCGGCTGTCACTTAGCTGCAACTGCCCTGTTTTCGCATCGTATGTATTGCACATACACACAGATGCATTTTGCAAAAGCACCGCAAGAACAGATGCACTTTCCGCCGATGTCAGCCCGCTCCCGGACAAAACCGACTGTGCTTTTTCGGTATCAAATACTTCGATTTGTGCACGCGCTTGCAAAAAGACTGTTTTCGACAGCCGAATTTCGTTTTGCGGCTGCTTTGCCCGAATACGCTCCGCGTTGTTGAAACGAAATAAGGCGTATTGCGTATGTTGGGTTTTCACAAGCACCACCGCACCGTCCGAATCCGCCGCACAGTAAAATGTATGCTTGCCGTAGGAAGGGGAATGGATTTTATAAACCGTCAACTGCGGCGTCTCGCAATAGGTACGCAGGCAAGCCGCTAATTGTGTGTCGATTTTCGCTTCACCGCTGACGGAAATTTCCGCCGCGCGCATTTTTTCTAAATTCTGTACCGATTTTTTGACCGACTCTGTAATATTTTTTTGGACGCTTCGGGATAGCTTTACGCCGTAAAGGCTTTGATAGCCGCACAAAGCGGCCGTCACACAGAGTTCCTTATCTGTCAGGGAGAACAGACTCGTTGCCTCGCCGACCGGTGCAAACCGTGCAAGGACTTCCGTTTGCAGGCGTAAAGCATACTCGGTCTGTGCAAGACGTTTTCCGCAATATTTACAAGTCTCTGCGTGCAGCATATATGCGTTCTTCTCCTTACGGTCAATACATGGAACAAACTGTTGATACGGGATGTGTGCAGTCTTTTTTCGTGCCATCGGATTATTCCCCTTGCTGTAAATCCGCAATTTGTACGGTTTCTACCCGATAATCCTCAGACAGGACTTTTAAATACGCGGCAAGATTTGCAACCTCTAAGTTTTCGTAGGCACCCTGCACCAACTGCTCGACCGCCTTAGACTGTGTAACGGTATCGCTGATTTCTGCACCGGCCGCAGCCACTGCGGCAGCCGTACTGCCGGCGGCATCTGCAAGATACTTTTGAACGAGTGCCAAGGCAGCAATACGGTTTTTGTTTTCATTTTCGATTTCCGCAAACCGCGTCACAACTGTATTGGCACGGTAAGACAGCTCCTCCAACAATGCAAAGGCATGTGTCGCCGTATGCAGGGCGTTTTCCAATCCCTCGGCAATTTGCGGATATTCCAAAGCCGCTTGCAACTCTAAGTCATCTGCAATTTCACTGTGCAGTTTTTTTGCACGGTAAAGCATCTCTTCCGCATTGTTTTTGGTACGGTAGAGAATGTCTGTTGCCGCTTCCATTCGTTCGGGGTCTAAAACAAACTTCGCCATATCGGATACTCCGTCAACTCATAATCTTCATGCGTTCACACACGCCGTTAAAATATGCCCAGCCGTTGCCCTCGCCGCAATCGGTATCGCGTTCGCTGTATTTCATATTGTTTTGGAACATCGGATACTGCCCGACAGTACCGCCGATTGCCAAGGCGTTCTGCCGTCCGACCAAAACACGCGTCAGGCTTTCGATTTCATTTAAGCGCGCCAAGTCGCTGCTTCGCACAGCGGCAAACAAAATCACACCGAGGTTGTCCGCCAAACGCGCAATGCGCTCCATCGTGTTTTTCTGCTCGTTTTCCACGGTTTCTATAAATTCGTTCAGGTCGTCAATCAAAATGCAAATTTGCTTTTCCCGTGTGATGAATTGCACTTCGTCAAAAGTGCCTTCTGCCTCGGCGCGTGCGGCTTTTTGTGCGCGTTTGCGCGCGTTAAGCATTTCCACAATTTCATCCAACGCCGCTTTGACCGCTTCGCCGTCATGCGGTTCTGCATACGCGTAGACCGTTTCGCGCACGCCGGAGAAGGTTGCCTTTTCGCTGTCAAAAATGAAAATCTGATTTTCGTCTTTTTGCCGCAAAAGAGTGTAGACATTATAGAGCAATCGGCTTTTTCCGACGCCGACACCGCCGGTAATCATATAGGTATAGAATTTTTGCAAATCCGCATAGGCCGGGGAAATATCGGAGAATTTGCTGCCGAGCGGCACCGCATTTCGCCGTTTGTATGCTTTTTCCATAGAGGCGACCGAAACACTTTCGCCCATGACGGGGATGGGTTTCGGCAACGCGCCGTCCCAATGTTGTGCCAATTCCGTGCAGAATTGCTTCACATTCTCTGCGCGTTCCATATCATTTTCTCCGTCGGCATATATTGCGGTTTGGAATTCCAACGGCGGTGCGCTCTTGAAGAAGGCACGCCCCGCAATTTTCGGTAACGACATCCCCTCTAACCGACCGACAATGCTCGGATAATCGCCTTTATCCGTCAATTCATAGGCAACGGCACCTTTGATATTTGACAACACCTTAAATTTTACGCCGGAGGTGCTGTTGGCTGTATAAACCAAATAGATGCCGTAGGTTGCACCTTGGCTTGCCAAACGAATGAAAATGTCCTCCATATCGGGGTACAACTCAAACATAGAGACAATCCCGTCAACGGCAACCACAATCGCGGGAATTTTATCCTCTTTTGCCACCTGACGATATGCGCCGAGCGACCCGACCGCATACTTCAAAAAGGCGCGTTTGCGTGCTTCGATTTCCCCTGCCATCAGTTGGGCAAACTTACTGAATTTTTCCTCTTCCGTATCCAAGGCAATGCCGCCGACATGCGGTAAGTCCGCAAAAACGCTCAGGCTCCAACCGCCGCAGTCCAAAATATAAATATTGACGTCCTCCGGGGTGTAGCAGCGTGCAATAGAGCAAATCATGGTTTTTAAAAATGTGGTTTTTCCCGTGCCGGGCGCGCCGTAAATACCGTAATGCCCCTCCGTGGAAAAATCCATATACATAACGCCCTGTTCCTGCCGCGCGGGTGCATCATACATACCGACAGGCACTTTCAGCCATTCCGGGGACGAACCCCATTGCGCACCGTCAAAACCAAAGCCCTCGGTGACGGTCTGTAACGGCAAAAGTTCCTCTAAATCGGGCAACCACGGACCGGGAACCTCGTCAATGCCGTTTGCATCGGCTACCTGCTTGATGTATTTTACAAGCGCGGTAATCTCTTCCTCCTGCGCCTGTTTCTTTTTGTTCTCTTTAACGGTTTTGATACGCCGCCCGCTCCATTCCACAATGCGCACCTGATTGCCTTGCTTTGCCGCGCCCGTATTGGTCGGGTCGTATGCCGCGCCGCTCCAATAGGATTGGAACAACTCAAACACTTCGTCCATACCAACCTGCACATAGCAACGCCCGGGCTGTGTAATCATCGCCGCATCGGGTTTTTTGATCATTTCACGGCTGTCGCCCGCATCCTGCACTTTTAAGCAAAGTTTAAAGCGGGAGTTACTCCAAATTTGGTCATCGACCACGCCGCTGGGTTTTTGCGTAGCAAGCACCAAATGTATACCGAGGCTTCGACCGACGCGCGACGCACTGATAAGCCCCGCCATAAAGTCGGGTTCTTCCTTTTTCAATTCGGCAAATTCATCCGCCACAATAATCAAGTGCGGCAGCGGTTGAGAGGCTTTGCCCTCTTTAAACAGTTTTTGATATTTGTCGATATGTTTAACTTCATACTGTGCAAAAATATTGAGACGCCGTTTGATTTCGCTTTCCAACGACACCAGCGAACGCTTAATATTGGACCCGATATTGGTAATTTTTCCGACAACATGCGGCAAGCCTTCCAACGAGTTCGCCATACCGCCGCCTTTGTAGTCAATCAAAACAAACGCGACATCGTACGGGTGAAAGCAAACGCACATCGACAAAATCCAAGTCTGCAACAGTTCACTTTTGCCCGAACCCGTTGTCCCCGCCACCAAGCCGTGCGGGCCGTGTGCGCGTTCGTGAATATCCAAGCAAAAGGTCTTTTCTCCCGCGAGCACCCCGATCGGTGCCGCCAAAGATTCATACGGTTTTCCCTGTTCCCAACGCTGTAAAACCTGCAACTGTTCCAAGGTATGTACACCATACCCCTGCAAAAAGGTCACACTTTCGGGAATATCCGCCTGCGTGGAAAACCCAATCAGTTCAATCGACGCCAAACGCCTTGCAAAATAGTCGAAGGCACCGGAGTCTAAACTGTCTGCCGTAAAAATAAATTTGCTGTTCACCTTATCGCGCCAATAGGCCACGGGATTGTCCTGCATTTCAATGATATAATTGCAGTTGTTCGGCAGGCTGTAAATATCGTCAAACAAAAACAGCGAAGTCACACCCATTTCCGGGCGGTTGAGCAGAAGATTCTGCATAATTTCCTCGTCTTCCATATACGCCTTGGAGCCGAGAACGAAAATATAATACGGAATCGGTAAAGCAACCTTTTTACTGATAGAATCCTTTAAATCTCGCTTGCGGCTTTTCAGCATATCGTTAAAGCTTTCGCAAAGCGCGTGCGCCGATTCCTTGTCAAACGCCAAAAAACGGGTTTGTCGGTTATCGTCCCAAATATGCGGAAGCCACCGCAAACTTTCCCATTCCGCTTTTTCTTCTTCGTCAAAAATGCCGACAATCCGCACCTCATCACTGCAATGCATGGCGGTCAGTTCTATCAGCATATTCTGCACTTGTCGAATGACACGGTCGCGCGCACCGATAACCCCGACGGTCGTATCTTTGCCGAGAGAGACACGGACGGGAATATTGTCAACAAGCTTAGACTCCTCCACAAGCATTGCGGCAAACTCTTTCTCGTCATCGTCTTCCATTTCCACGCCGTAAGCCTCGCCGCGGTCTTTTACAGAAACGCAAAGCGGCTCATAGCCCATGCCTAACCGCACATCTAAAAAGTCTCGGTCGGCAGGCATACGCTCCCACAAATTGCGTCGTAAGGTTCGTGCAATATCTACACAATCAGACGGTGCCGGATTTTCATCGGTAATGATTTTTTGCTGTTGCTGTGCAACAGATTGAATCCGTGAGCGCTGTTCCGCCAAATAATTGCCAAAGCGTTCCGCACGCTCACGTTCATACTCTTCTGCCTCTTTTTTATTCCGCTTATTGCCGGAACGCTGTGAGACAATATTGGTCGCGGGCATCACGAGCATTGCAGAACGCGCCGCCAACATTGCCGGAGACATTGCCCCCATCATCATACTGCTGCCGAACATTGCGGCAGAGCCGATTAACGAGCTCGCCATCCCGCGCGGTGCTTTGTACCGCTGCCCTTTGGAGGGCGGCGCCGCCAAAACAATGTCTTCATGCGGCATTTCCTCCTGCGTACGGGGTGAACGCCTGTAAATCGGCTTATCCCCTTGACGGTAATGAGACACTTTTTTATTGGCGTCACTTTCCGGCAAGGAAATTACCTGCAAATCGCCGCCGACATTGCCGAAATATAAACTGCCGCTTTTCAAGGTGACAGTATAGTTTAAAACCGACACAGTATCGCCGGATTCCAACTTACTGCGCGTCACGCGCAGTCCGTTTAAAAAGGTTCCGTTGGTACTGTTTCGGTCCTCAATATAATAGACACCCGCCTCGCGGCTGATGGCAAAATGTGTACCGGACACCATTGGATTGCGTAATACAAGATTGTTTTTTTGGTTTCTGCCCACAGTAATGGTGCCATTGTGCGGCAGTGTAATGGCTTTTGTCCAATCGCCTTTTTCCGCATCTACAATAATTTGGGCATTTTCAGCAGAATCCACCATATAAATCCCGGCAGAGGAAATGCCTCGCTGTGAAAAAACAAGCGGTTTTTTACACTCAATGTCTACCGCGCCGTTTTTCAACTTAACGACAATTTGCTCGGATTTATATGCGGAACAAAATATGGTATCTTTTTTAGAAGAACCTATCGTTATTTCCGCTTTATCTGTTAGCAGGCGGCGTGTCAGATGCTCCCCGCAGACAAAAGAAATCATATAATTCATTGTGTTCCTCCGTATTCTCCGTTTGCGCGGACGCCGATTGCGCGGCAAAACAGAATACTATTCTTAATTATACTGATTTTCATAATTCAGGCTATTCTCTATTAGGGTACAATTCGCAAAAAATCTTAAAAAAAATGTAATTTTTCATTTTTTGGGCATTTTTTTGCGTTTTTTGTGAGAATTTCCGAAACACATATTGACAATCGTCGAATTTTTGAGTATTTTTAAATATAAGACTGCCTTAAAGCTACATAGAGAAAGCAACTCTTTTATGCTGTTTTCGGTCGATTTTTTTATTTTTGAGATAACCGACAGTACACAATCGGCAGAGGGGATTATAGAGAATGGAAAAGACTACACAAGAATTGCTGGATGAATTGCAATATCGAGAACAGCCCGTGGAAGCGTATTGGGAAGATAATGCCGTTTCGATGATTGAAGTCAATTTGAAAAATTTTTGGGCGGATTTGGTGCGGCGCTCCGGCATGACGAAATCGGATATTATCAATAAATCCGACTTCGGTTATGTCTATTTTTATGATGTAATCAACGGTCGAAAAATTCCCTCGCGGGACAAAATCGTGAAGCTGGTTTTGGCAATGCACCTGACCTTAGAGGATTGCCAAACAGCGCTCAAATACAGTGGGCGGTCGGTTCTGTACCCCCGCGTGAAGCGCGACAGTATTTTGATTTACGGGCTTGTGCACCGTCTTTCCGTATTTGAGGTGTCCGAAATGCTCGCGGCAAACGGTGAGGCGGATTTATAATGTGCTGTACCGACACTTCCTCGCTGACCGATTACATTGAAAACACGCTGCACACAGAATATGCATTTGTCCGCACACTCTCTGACCGCGCCATCGGCAAAACCGAACTCTACCGCAAAAACACAGGCGAGCTTTTGGTGAAAATCACTTCTTACCACCGAAACGACCATGTTTTTCGGCTGTTACGGGGGAAGGCGCTCCAATCGCTGCCCAAAATTTATGAAGTTGCCTCCGCGCAGGATGCCTTAACGGTGTTGGAAGAATATGTGGACGGAAAAACGCTTGCAGAGGTGCTGGAAAACGGCTCATTGCCTACGGAACGCGCCGTTTCGATCGCCTTGGATTTATGCGCGGCGCTGAAAGAGTTGCATACGCGGAATATCATTCACCGCGACTTAAAGCCGGACAACATCATCATTCGCCCCAATGGGCACGCTGTTTTGATTGATTTCGGCGTAGCACGGCTGACCAGCGACCAAAAACGCGGGGATACTATGAATCTCGGCACTATCGGCTATGCCGCACCCGAGCAATTCGGCATTTCGCAGTCGGGCCCCGCGACCGATATTTACGCGTTGGGCGTTATCTTAAACGAAATGCTGTTGGGCGTACACCCGACAATCGATATGCCCAAACGCCGGTTGGGCAAAATTATCAACCGTTGCGTGACGACGCAAATTTCCAAACGGTATCATTCCGTACAGGATTTGGAGAAAGCGCTTTCGTCCGTTTCTCACAAACGATAAAAACCACAGCAGGGATTTCCTTTTCAGGAAATCCCTGCTGTTTGCTTGTTGCTGAATTGGGGTTTGTGTATCCAACCGTAGGGCGTGCATTGCGCGCCCGTTGTAGGGGCGGGTTTCCACGCCCGCCCGTAAAATTTTATGGCGTCTGGCGGAACGACACTAAGGTCGTTCCCTACGGTTGTAGGGGCG
>JBJEPV010000137.1:0-1517 GCA_051881415.1 Candidatus Fimenecus sp. | reverse complement strand
CCCCCGCCCTACCGATAAACCAATTTGCATTGCGAAAAATTTACGGGTCGTCGAGACGCCGACCCCTACGACAAATCCAAATTTATTTCGTAATTTTCTCTTTCCCGCCCATATACATGCGCAACGGGGCGGGGATATTGACCGACCCGTCGGCGTTCAGGTTGTTTTCAAGGAAGGCGATGAGCATACGCGGGGGCGCAACCACGGTGTTGTTTAAGGTATGGGCAAAATAGTTGCCGTTTTCGCCCTTAATGCGAATGCCGAGACGGCGTGCCTGTGCGTCGCCGAGATTGGAGCACGAACCGACCTCAAAATATTTCTGCTGACGCGGACTCCACGCTTCGACATCGAGGCTCTTGACTTTCAAATCCGCCAAATCACCCGAACAGCACTCCAAGGTACGCACGGGAATATCCAACGAGCGGAAGAAATCGACGGTATTGTTCCACAGCACATCATACCATTTGTCGCTTTCCTCGGGCTTGCAGACCACAATCATTTCCTGTTTTTCAAATTGGTGAATGCGATACACGCCGCGCTCCTCAATGCCGTGCGCGCCGACTTCTTTGCGGAAGCACGGCGAATAGCTCGTCAAGGTCTGCGGCAAATCACTCTCGGGGAGAATGGTGTCAATAAATTTGCCGATCATCGAGTGCTCACTGGTGCCGATTAAATATAAATCCTCGCCCTCGATTTTATACATCATATTTTCCATTTCGGCAAAGCTCATCACGCCCGTGACGACATCGCTCCGAATCATAAACGGCGGAACATAATAGGTAAAGCCGCGGTCAATCATAAAATCGCGCGCGTAAGAGAGGATTGCCGAATGGAGCCGCGCAATATCCCCGCGCAGATAATAAAAGCCGTTGCCGCTGGTCTTTCTGGCGGCGTCCAAATCAATGCCGTTAAAACTTTCCATAATATCCACATGGTACGGGATTTCGTAATCCGGCACGACCGGCTCGCCGAAACGCTCTAATTCCACATTTTCGCTGTCGTCCTTGCCTATCGGCACGGTGTCGGCGATGATGTTCGGAATGACCAGCATCCGCTTACGCAGTTCTGCGGTAAGGGTTTCTTCCTGTTCTTCCAAATCCTTTAATTCCTGCGCAATCGCGGCGACTTTTTGCTTGGTTTTTTCCGCTTCCTCGCGCAAGCCCTTTGCCATTAAACCGCCGATTTCTTTGCTGATGCGGTTGCGCTCGGCACGCAGGCTGTCCGCGCGGCTTTTGCTCTCGCGGAAGCGGCGGTCTAAATCAATCGCTTCGTCCACAAGGGGCAATTTTTCGTCTTGGAATTTCTTTTTGATGTTTTCCTTGACGATGTCGGGATTTTCCCGTACAAATTTTATATCCAGCATGGTTCATTCCTCCAAATGCTTAATTTCTTTTGTTTTTCATTTTAAGGGGTTTGAGATTCTTCACTTCGTTCAGAATGACAAATTGGGGGTTGTATGACAAACCGTAGGGGCGAACTGTGTTCGCCCGCCCGCGGATTTTGATGTGATTTTATGC
>JBJEPV010000136.1:0-1518 GCA_051881415.1 Candidatus Fimenecus sp. | reverse complement strand
AAAAGCACATGATTCCGCAAAAGCCAAAGCACTCAAAGCGGAAATTGATGCCGAGCAAGTGAAACGCAAACAGGCGCGGAAAGACTCCAAAGCCGAAATGGACAGACACGCGTATTTCAACCGTGCCGCAAAACCCTATTTGGATGCGGAAAAACTCATCAAACAGCAGGAAAATTACAGCCATTTCGACGAAATTGCCGCAATGTATGATGAAGCCAAGGTTCGTCATGAAGCCGCTATGGCAGAAGCCGCCGCAGAAGCGGCACGCTTAAAAGCGGAAGAAGACGCCCTGAACGCGAAAATCAAAGCGGAAAAAGCCGCCAAGAAAAAACGCAAATAATTCCCTGTAACCAAAGCGGGCATTTTACTTTGTTTGTAAAATACCCGCTTTTTTTGCGTTTTTTGTGCGTTAAACCTTGAAAAATCCACCGAAATATGGTAATCTATTCAAATAAAAGCAAATCAAAAGGGGGGTGCTCGGTGTGGAAAATGCTTGCCAAATCAAACTGAATAATGTAAAATTCAACGATTTTCGGCTTTGCTATTGCGGCTATGAGGAATGCGAACCCGGGCACAGCTTCGGCCCCGCTGTAAAAAATCACTATGTTCTGCACTATGTGTTAAGCGGAAAAGGCGAGTTTTCCGTCAACAATCAGCATTACACCATTACAAAAGGCGAGGCCTTTTTGATTGAGCCGAATGTACGCGCGTATTATAAAGCCGATACAGAAAACCCGTGGACCTATCTTTGGGTCGGCTTTGACGGCGACCATGCCGAGGAATACCTGCGCGAAATGAAATTATTGGGTGCCAAAAAGCCTGTCTTTTCCATTACCAAAGGCATTGAACTGAAACAAATCGTGATGGAAATGCTCAAACACAATACCTTGGGCATTGAAAATGAGTTTGCCCTGCAAGGGCTTTTGTGCAAATTCTTTTCGATTGTTTCGTCTGAGGTCACGCGCCGCGGCAAAAAGGCAGAGGATGACAGTAAGCAGAATTACTACATCAAAAAATCGATTGAATTTATCCGTGACAATTATTCCAACGGCATCAATGTGTCGGATATTTCCGAATATGTCGGCTTAAACCGCAGTTATCTGTTCACGCTGTTCCAAGACCATTTGGGCATTTCTCCGCAAAAGTATTTGAGCAACTTCCGCTTGGAGCGCGCCTGTGAGCTTTTAAAAGCCACCAATTATTCAATTGAGGATATTTCCTATTCCTGCGGCTACCGCGACCCGTTGGTGTTCTCGAAAGCGTTTAAAAAGCTTTATGGCGTGTCGCCGCTCAAATATCGTAAGGATTGCTGAATAGAAATCGATTGTTGCGCCTGATAATTCGACTTCTGCAAGGACACGAACAACTGTTGTATATAAACCCAAAAGCCGCCGAACCGGCGGCTTTTGGGTTTTTGTACGCGTGATGAATTTGTAATATAAATTGGGATTTGTAGGGGTATTACGGAACGGGCATTGCCCGTTCCCTACGCATAAAATACAATATGGGCGTAGGGGC
>JBJEPV010000135.1:0-8383 GCA_051881415.1 Candidatus Fimenecus sp. | reverse complement strand
CGGCTGCGGCGAATGCCAGACCTCCTGCCAGTCTGCCTGCAAGACCTCCTGCGGCGTTGCCAACCAGCAGTGCGAAAAATGCATGGAGCAGAAATAAGTTTATTGGCATTTTAGAAGAAGCCGTTTTCTGTTAAACAGCAAACGGCTTTTCTTTTTGAGGTTTTTCTATGGTACATCAATATCAATTAAACGGCTACAACATTGTGTTAGATGTGTTCAGCGGCTCTGTGCACGCGGTGGACGAAGTCGCTTTCGACGCGATTGCAATGTACGAAACCCGCACCCCAAACGAAATCAAAGCAGAACTGCTTGCAAAATATAAAGACCGCCCCGATGTGACCGAGGCGGATTTGGACGAAATGCTTTCCGATATTGCAGCGCTTAAAGCGGACGGCAAGCTCTTTACCGAAGATGTGTACGAAAACAAGGCGTTTGACTTTAAAAACCGCCACACCGAATTAAAGGCGCTGTGTTTGCACGTGGCGCACACCTGCAACTTAAACTGCGAATACTGCTTTGCCGCGCAGGGCAAATACCACGGCGAACGGGCGTTAATGTCCTTTGAAACGGGCAAGCGCGCGCTCGATTTTTTGGTGGAGCACTCGGGCAAGCGCAAAAACTTGGAAGTGGACTTTTTCGGCGGCGAACCGCTGATGAATTTTGAAGTTGTCAAGCAGTTGGTCGCATATGCGCGCAGTATTGAAAAAGAAAAGGGCAAAAACTTCCGTTTCACCTTAACCACCAACGGCGTGTTGTTAGATGATGAAGTGACGGAATTTGCCAACCGCGAGTGCCACAATGTGGTGCTTTCCTTAGACGGGCGCAAAGAAGTACACGACCGTTTGCGCAAAACCGTGAACGGGCAAGGCAGTTACGATGTGATTGTGCCGAAATTTCAGGAGTTCGTGAAAAAGCGCGGCGATAAAGGCTACTATGTGCGCGGTACATTCACAAAAAACAACATTGATTTTACAAACGATATTTTCCATATGGCAGATTTGGGCTTTACGGAATTGTCCATGGAGCCCGTGGTTTGCGCGCCCGACGCGCCGTATGCGCTCACAGAATCGGATTTGCCCGTGCTGTACGGGCAATATGAAATTTTGGCAAAAGATATGCTCCGCCGCAAAAAAGAGGGACACCCCATCACCTTTTACCACTATATGCTTGATTTAACGGGCGGGCCGTGCATTTACAAACGCATTTCGGGTTGCGGCTCGGGCACGGAATATTTGGCGGTCACGCCGTGGGGTGATTTGTACCCCTGCCACCAATTTGTCGGTGACGAAAACTACAAAATGGGCAATATTTACGACGGTATCACAAACACCGCCTTACAGCAGGAATTTAAGTGCTGTAACGCCTACGCACGCCCCGAATGCAAAGACTGCTGGGCAAAACTCTATTGCAGCGGCGGCTGTGCGGCGAATGCCTACCACGCGACAGGCTCGATTACCGGCGTTTACAAATACGGCTGTGCACTGTTCAAAAAGCGGATAGAATGTGCCGTAATGATGCAGGTAGCGGAAAATTTGGAACAAGAAAATGCGTAAAGTAACTTTGCTTTACATATAGGAGGCGGTTTCTTGACACGGTTTTTATATTTTTATATCGGTGCGGCGGCGATTGCCGTTGTGCTCGCCTTTGCGCTTTCCCACCGCGAAACGCCGCAAAACAAATGTAAGGCCTTGCTTTTGGCATTGTATACCGTCACCATCATCGGCGTGCTGTTTGCCACAGGTGTTTTGGAAGCCAAATACGAAATGCACCGGCTGTATTCCACCCTGATTGCCGCCGCCGTCTTCGGCGCTTTGTACGGCGCAGACGCGTTAGGCGGGAAACTGCGAAAGAAAAAATAAATCCACCAATGCGAAATCCCCCTGCAATCCGTTTCGATTGCAAGGGGATTTTTTCTGTCTTATTTTTTATGCTCGTCTATTTTCTCGTCTAACTTTTCAAACAGCATTTGCAATGCGTCCTTGTAGCGGTGCAAATTGAAATTCGGATATTCTTTATGCAACCGCGCCACGGTGGATTTTCCGTTTTTCAGGTGTTTTGCCCAATCCGTCAGCGCCGCCGACTCCTTCACACGCTCCGTCAATTCATTGAAATATGCGTCGGTTTCGTCAATGCCTTTTTGCATATGCTCGTTAATCACATTCTGCAAATTTTTGAGCAATGCCACCGTATTTTTCAAGCTCGCAACGGTGGTGGTCAAATCCACAATCAAAACGGTATATAAAATGAATACAATCCAGTAAAGCACCGTGTCGGGGATTTTCGCCGTCCAAAGGATAACCCACGGCTGAACCACGCGGACAATCAACACCACGCCGACGCCGAACAGCAAGCTGTTTTGCAGGCAGATGCGCCCTTTCACATTAAACTTTTTGTCGGAATAATCCCACCAAGTGGAATGGAACAACTTTTCGAGCACAAAATGCGTCACATATTCGAGCGCCGTGCAGGTAACGGTACCCACCAAAAACAGCAGGAAAACATTGTCGATACGGTCATAAAACAACAGCATACAAAGCATCATCCCGACGCCGTAAATCGGGCAAAGCGGGCCGAACAGAAACCCGCGTTTGACCGCCTGCTTTCTGCGCACGGCGTACAAAGCGGTTTCCATAATCCAACCGCAAACACTGTAAAGAATAAACCAAAGAAAATATTCAGCGACGGTTCTCAAAAGCTCCACGCCGTATCAGCTCCCTTTCAATTTGCGCATACATCGGTTGAAACGTATCGGCAAGCCCCAACAAATCCCGCGTGGCGGCGATTTTGTCCGCCAAGGTCAGCACATACGCCTCTTTCGATTTCGGCGGCTCGACAAACAGCGGCCACATATGGCTTAAAATCATATTTTTCTGTTTTTCCGTCAGCGGCCCGAAGTATTCTTCGGCATTTTTGACCGCCGTTTTCGGGTGATACCAAACATGGTACTCCCCGTGTTTTTCCACATACCAATTATACAAATAAAAATCGTGTAAAAGCGCGGCACGGGCGGCTTCGCGCTGTTGCAAATGCAGTCCGCCGCAAAGCCGATAGGTAAGATATGACACATACACGCTGTGCCAAAAGGTACTGACTGTTTTATGGTGCGGGTACTGCCGCATTTGTTGTACGACTTCGCTCGAAAGCAAATCGCCGACCGCGTCGCA
Source organism: Candidatus Fimenecus sp. (assembly GCA_051881415.1). Classification (GTDB taxonomy): domain Bacteria; phylum Bacillota; class Clostridia; order Oscillospirales; family Acutalibacteraceae; genus Fimenecus. The sequence goes on along the minus strand of JBJEPV010000135.1, from coordinate 5,219 downwards.
GTAGCCGTTAATCACCTGTTTTTCTTTTTCTGCGTTCATCGTTCTCGCTTCCGAAATCGGATTTTTCCGCAACAGTAAGGGGCAGACCGCATTGACAGCCCCCTTTTGCCGCGGGGTTCTCTTATTGATACAGTTTTGCGGTTTGGTCTATCGGGCATTTGCCGGAAAGCTGCAAATTCAACAGCGAAACATCAAAGAAGTCCACCACGCCGTCGCCGTTCAAGTCCGCCGCCACGCTGTAAACACCGCCGCCGATGACAGAGGCATCCGCCAGGGAAGCGGTACTCATTGTGCGGTAATCGTTCGCGTCAATCACGCCGTCGCCGTTGACATCGCCGTACAAAATGACGGTTGCGCTTTCGTAAACCACGGCGGTATCCTTTGCGGATACACACTGCACCACGCAACCCGTGCCGACCGCATCGCTGTCTGTCAACACGGTGTCGCCGCGCCGCACAATTATTTGCGTATTCTCATTTTGCAGTTCTGCTTTCAGTTCGGCAACCGAAGTGTTTGCCGCATTCAAGCCGACAAGGTAGGTTGTACCCTGCGAGCGGTCCACCGTAATATCGGTCGAGCCGTCCTCATTCGGCAAAATCTGTTTGAGCTCCGTTTTTTCAAACCAGACCTCGTAGGCGGGGGAAACATAACTTTCCACACCCGTTCTGTTGACTGCCTTAAAGGTATAGGTTGCTTTGGTTTCGCTGTCAACCGTTAAGGTATTGCCGGACAGTTTCACCCAATTTTCACCGGTGGAATAATAATAGGTAATCCCCGAGGTGTAATTCGGCGTGGAAAGTGTAAAGGTAATCGGCTTGTCGGTTTGCACGCCAAGTGCACCGGAAACACCCACCTGTAAAATCGGGGTTGCGGTGGTATCCGGGAAATTGTCAATGGTTAGCAACACGGTTTTCGATTTGCCGTTGTTGCTGGTTACCGTAACCAGATAATTGCCGTTTTTTGAAACAGGGAACGAGGTGCGGCGCGTATAATCGCGGCCGTCTACCTTTACGGATGCCAAGCCGGACGGCCCGACCACCGTTTCAAAATTCACCAAATATGCCGTTTCCGTCGGCTCGGTGACCGTCGGCGTCAAGATAATATCCGGCTCGGTGGTATCAATCATCACAAGATAACTGTCCGAAGTGGTGCTTTCCGTGCCCGCACCGTTGACCGCCTTAAAGCAGTACACCGCATTGGTATTTTCTTTCAAATTCAGTTCCGAGCCGTCGAATTCATACCAACCCGTACCGTCATAATAATAATAGGTAATGCCCGAAAGGCTTTCTTCCTCTGTTGTGAAATTGAACCGTGCCCCTTCGGCAGTCCAACGCCCAAAGGTACCGTCAAACGCCACACGGATAACGGGTTTTTGGCGGTCGATTTGCACAACCTGCGCCGTTGCCGCGCTGTAAAGGCCGGAATTGCTGACGGCGCGGAATTCATAGACATGTCTGCCGTCTTGGCTTGCGGTCAGCGTATTGCCGGAGAGGGTGATCCACTCGCCGCTGTCCACACGGTATTGGTAGGTGTATATTCCCGAATACGCGCTGCTTGTAAGCGTCATTTCCACGGTGTCTGCCACCCAAGTGCCGTTTTGATATGCCTCGCCGTTATAAGTCGCCGTAATTGAAACCAGTGCGGGCTTGGTGCCGTCCACCGTTACGCCTTCGCTTGTTACAACGGCGGAAACATTGCCCGCCGCGTCCGTCGCGCGCGCTTCGGCAAAGCCGCGGAAATTCGGCGCTTTGGTCGGCTTGTTGTCTGCGTTGTATGTCGCCCACGCGGAATAAGTTTCGGTATCTGCATCGTACCAACGGTATTCCACTTTGGCAATGCCCGAAACGCCTTCGTCGGAAGCGTCAATCGTCAATTCGATGGTTTCGTTAAAGAATTTGCCGTAGGTCAGTTCGCTTAAAAGCCGTGCAAAGCCGCCGGAATTCTTATGTTCAACCGCAACGCCGTCTACCGTCGGGGCGATTTTATCAATATTGTTGATTTCAACGGTGCGTTCACAGGTAAGCCCGTTGCCTGCCGTCAATTTTACGGTATAGGTACCGTTTTCCTCCACGGTAAACGCGGTGTAACTCTCGGTAATATCCGCGCCGTTCAAGGTGACGGTTTGCACGCCCGAAGCGCCGACCGTAAGATTGTCCAAAGATACATTGAAAGACTGATTGATGAGTTTTGTTTGCGCGGGCGTCAAGATGAAGTCGGGCTGAATATCGTCACGCTGTACCGTATACCCTTGTGTTTCGGCACTTTCCACATGGACGGAGTTCACCGCTTTGAAATAATAGGTTTCCTCTGTATTTTCCGATACGGTTAAGGTATTGCCCTCCAAGGGTATCCACTCGGGATTGCTGTCCGTTTTGTAAGAATAGGTCAACCCCTCCATCGGGTGTGTTGCCGACAACGTAAAGGTGACATCCGCAGGTGTCCAACCGCCCTTGTAGTCGCCCGTATCGACCGTCACAACCGGTGTACCGTAAATAATCACGGGGAAATACGCCGTTGCCGACAGCCCCGCGTGCGTATAAATGACGGGGATTTGCTGTTCGACATCCAAAAGCGTCGGGTCAAACATATCGTCATCGACAAGATAATCTGTCACTTGTTCCGACGCGGCATTGCTGTAATTGGCGGTGACCTCCAATCCCTCTAAATCGAGCTCGGTTTCCCCCTCGGAATAGATATAACGGGGATTGACAAGGTCAATGCTCGTCACTTTTTTGGATTCGAGCACAATCGGGAACACGCCGCGGTAGGTCTCGCCCGCGCGGGTGACCGACACCAAAATATACTGCTCATTGTCTAAAATCGTTTGATTGATTTCGGAAACGGTGTAATCGGTCACTTCGACAGAGTAATCGCTTTCCGCCCAATCGGTCGTATCGTAATAGCGGGCGACATCCTCTTTGTTGTAATTGAGTACAACCTTTAACCCGGTTAAATCAAGCTCGGTTTCGCCCTCTACATAATTCTTGCGTGTCGGCGCGGTCAAGGTAATGCTTTCCGGCTCCAATTCGACAACCTGAATTTGCTTAATTGCCTCAACATACGAGCCGTCAACTTTTGTGGCGCCCTCTCTGCCGAACACATACAAATCGGTGGTACCCGCGGAATTGCCCGAAACCACGCCGTTGTTATCCACCGAGGCAATCGCATTTTGTTGGTTGCCGCTTGTACTGCTCCAAGCGCTCGTCCACGGGCGAGCACCTGCGTCGGTCGGCACACCCCAATGCACATTTTTCACCGAAATACGGGAAGGTGAGAAAGTTGCCGTGTAGGTGCGCGGGAAATCCTTAATGACATAATCGCTGCCGTAAATTGTGGCGCTGGTTAAGGTGTTGACACTGTTCCCGCGAATGGTGACAGTCACGCTTTTGGAAATACCGCCGATGGTTGCGGTAATGGTCACTTTTTTCGTGTTGAAAATCGTTAAACCGCCGGCATCCACGCCGTACACCGCGCCTTTTTCATCGACCACGGCAATGCTCGGGTCGGAGGAAGTCCAAACCACAGTTTGCAACAGCGCCGTATCGTAATCTTCGGGGGTTATGTTGTCTACACGCAGGGTTTCAATGGTGCCCTCGTAAATATCGGTGTCACCGGAAATGGTGAAATCGGTAATGGCGTTGCCCGCCGTGACGGTCATTTCGGTTTCCAAAACCACTTCGCCCTGTGTTGCGCGTGCGTGAATGGTCATAATACCGCTTTGCTTCGGCGTTAAAACACCGTCTGCGGTCATTGTCGCAATGCTTGTGTCGGCAGGTGTTTCCGCCGTTGCCCATACAATTTCCTCGGTCAGCGGGTCGGTAATGCCCCATTCCCGCACAACGGAACTGCTTGTATTCAAGCGGTCGGGCGTGACCTGAATGATATATTCGGAAGAAGCATTATTCGGAATCACGGGTTCGCCCAAAATTTCAATCCCGGAAATGGTTGCATTCACCAATTTGCGGCTGACGGTGACTTCCACCGATTTGGAAACGCCGCCGATGGTTGCGGTAATCGTCGCAGTTTTGCTGAATGTAAATGCGCCGCTGCCGCCGTCCAAGCCGGTCACCAAGCCGCTTTGGTCCACCGCCGCAACCGACGGGTCGGAGCTCGTCCAAACAAGGTCGCCCATATAGGCGCCGGGCGGGGTTAAATCCGCAATGGCAAGCTGTGTGGTTGCGCCCTCGTCCACCTTTAAAGTACCGGTAATGTTAAAATCCTCCACCGGCAAATCCGCAGGGTCAACCACCGTAAAACTTACCTTGTCGGTAAAGGTGGAATATGCCGCGCTTTCGGGATTTAAGCGCACCGTGACAGACCCGGGAGAAGTAAAGGTCACAAGCCCGTCAGACGAAACATTGGCATGCTTGCCCGATTCCGTGTCAAAAATCGTGCCGCCCATCGTCCATTTTACGCCTTGCTTTAAGCGAACAGGCGTGCAAACGCCGTACAACTGCACCTGTGCCCCGACGGCAACCGTCGTCGGCACGCTCTTTTTGTTGGTGATATGTACGCCTGTCGGTGCAATGCTGGCAATGACGCTTTTGGTGACAACCACTTCTACCGTGTCGCTCGCCAAAACGGAACCGTCTGCCGCGTGCAGGGTTGCGGTAATCTCCACATTCATATTATCCAGCGCATTTTTTAAGCTGTCCGCCAAGGCATCGCCCGCAATCCCGCGCACGATAAGCACAATCATATCGTTGTTCATATCCGCAAGGTCAATACCCATGGACTCGCACTGCGATTGGATTTGGCTTTCAATCGCGTCTGCCATGGAGTCACCCACCAGCGGCATGGAACGGATATTTTCGTCAATCCACTGATGGATAATCGCCTCTTTGGAGTAGTCGTAGCCCGTCACCTTGCCGGTATCGTCCACATCCGCTAAAAGCGGCAGATTGCTTTCCCAAGTGACATAGGTGCCTTCGGGTACATCGCCCTCAGTCATATACCCAAGCTGTACGGAACGGTATTCCTGCACCTCTAACCGTTCGGTTACTTCTACATCATCTTTGGTGACAATCACGGCACACGAAGCCGCAAGCACCGTAAACCCGGGCAACAGCGCAGACAAAATCAGCAATACCGAAAGGATTGCGCTGAGCAGTTTTGTTTGTGTTTTTGACACGCAGACCATCTCCTTCATTTGCTTATGCCAAACTTCCCTATTTTAAAAATATTATTATGCATATTATAGCAAACACCTATTCTATATA
>JBJEPV010000134.1:0-35266 GCA_051881415.1 Candidatus Fimenecus sp. | reverse complement strand
CTTGCCGCTCTGCACGGCACGCTTGTGTTTTTAATGGGACTGCACAATTTAGAAACAATCTGCAAAAAACTGATGGAAAACGGCAAAAGCAAAGACACCCCTGCCGCTGTGCTCTCAAAGGGGTTTGACCGACAGCAACAGCGCATTGACGGCACTTTGGAAACGATTGCGCAAAAGGCGGCGTCAGCGCAGACACCCGCTGTGTTGGCGGTCGGCGATACGGTAGCATTTGATTTCAGAAAAACGGTGAAATTGCCTTTGGAAACGGTCTCCGTCACGGTCACGGGGACAAAGGCGTTTACCGCCCGTCTGTCTGCAAAACTGACTGCCTTGGGCGCGTTTGTCACCGAGACTCCCCTTCTGCAAATCGTTGCGCAACCCGACCGTCTGCCCGAAACCTTCGACGCATACACCTACCTTGTTTTTACAAGTGCCAACGGTGTAAACGTGTTTTTCGACTGTTTGCAGGGCAGAAAAACGGATTACAGAACCATCAGTCATTTGAAATTTGCCTGCATCGGGGACGCTTGCGCCGCATCCTTGGAAAAATACGGCTTTTACGCCGACTTTGTCCCGCGTGAATTTACCGCCGCCGCGTTGGGCAAAGAACTGCCCGCCGTGCTCAACAAAAAGGACAGTCTTTTGCTTGTAAGGGCGAAAAACGGAGCCGAGGAACTGCCTGCGGCACTGCAAACTGCAAAAATAAAGTTTGAGGACATAAACATCTATGACACGCAGGTGACCGCCTGCCCGACAGATTGTGATACGGATTACATCACCTTTGCCAGCGCAAGCGGCGTCGCCGCCTTTTTTGAAAACGGCGGGCAATTCCACGGTGCAAAACCCGTTTGCATCGGGGAATCCACCGCACGGGAACTGAAAAAACACAGCGATGTTATTCCGTTGGTTGCAAAAATACATACGGCAGAGGGCATCATTTCTGCCATTTCGGAGGATATACAATGAAAAGATTCAGACGGCTTCGCCAAAGTGCATCTATGCGCGCCTTTGTGCGTGAAACCAAATTCAGCGCGGACGATTTGATTTATCCGCTGTTTGTCATTGCGGGGGAAAATATGCAAAATCCCGTCGCATCTATGCCGAATATTTTTCAGTATTCGCTTGACAGAATCGATACCGAGCTCGATAAAGTGGCAGCCTGCAAAATTCCTGCGGTGCTGCTGTTCGGAATCCCCGCGCATAAAGATGCAGTCGGCAGCGGTGCATACGATGACAACGGCATCACACAGCGCGCCATACGCCACATTAAAGAAAAGTATCCGCAGTTGCTCGTGATTGCCGATGTATGTCTGTGCGAATACACTTCGCACGGGCATTGCGGATTGGTGCGCGACGGCGAGATTTTAAACGATGAAACCCTGCCCCTGCTTTCCAAAATGGCGGTATCGCTTGCAAAGGCAGGCGCGGACATCGTTGCGCCGTCGGATATGATGGACGGGCGGGCAGCGGCTATTCGAGCCGCTCTGGACGCAAACGGACTGCTGCATACGCCGATTATGAGTTACAGTGCAAAGTTCGCTTCGGGGTATTACGGTCCGTTTCGGGACGCGGCCGGCTCCGCACCGCAGTTCGGTGACAGAAAAACCTATCAAATGGACCCCGCCAACGGCAGAGAGGCATTGTGCGAAATTGCAGATGATTTGGACGAGGGCGCGGATATGATTATCGTAAAACCCGCGCTTGCGTATATGGATATCTTGACAAAGGCGCGGGAAGCCTTTTCCGTGCCGCTGATTGCATATAATGTCAGCGGCGAATACGCGATGGTCAAGGCAGCGGCGCAAAACGGCTGGATTGACGAACAGCGTATTGTGCTGGAAAATATGCTGTCGCTCAAGCGGGCGGGCGCGGACAAAATCATTACCTATCACGCGTTGGATATTGCGGGGTGGCTTCATGAATAATCGGAAATCAAAAGCCCTCTTTGCAGAAGCGCAGACAGTCATTCCCGGCGGCGTAAACAGCCCCGTCCGCGCATTTCGCGCCGTCGGGCAGACGCCGCTGTTTATCCGCAAGGCAAACGGTGCCTATATCTATGACGCCGACGGAAACAAATACATTGATTATGTCTGCTCGTGGGGGCCGTGCATTTTAGGGCACGCAAACAAAACCGTCATCGCCGCCGTGCAGGCCGCCTGTGCAAACGGGCTGAGTTTCGGTGCGCCGACCGAGCAGGAAACCGCGCTTGCAAAAATGATTGCGGACGCCGTCCCCGCCGTGGAAACGGTACGCTTGGTTTCCAGCGGAACGGAAGCGGTGATGTCTGCCATTCGCGTGGCACGGGGATATACCGGCAAGGATAAAATTGTCAAATTCAAAGGAAATTATCACGGACACAGCGACGGACTGTTGGTCAAAGCCGGCAGCGGGCTGTTGACCGAGTCCGTCCCCGACAGCGCAGGCGTGCCGAAAGGCTATGCGGAAAACACCCTACTCGCAGAGTATAACAGCGAACAGTCCGTGGAGGATTTATTCCGTGCAAATGACGATATTGCCGCAGTGGTCGTGGAGCCCGTGGCGGCAAATATGGGCGTTGTCCCGCCGAAACCGGGATTTCTTCCATTTTTGCGCGATATCACCGAACAGCATCACGCCCTTCTCATTTTCGATGAGGTCATTACGGGCTTTCGTATCGCTTACGGCGGCGCGGGCGTCTATTACGGCGTAACGCCCGATTTGGTGACGCTCGGCAAAATCGTCGGCGGTGGTATGCCGCTTGCCGCATACGGCGGCAAACGGGAGATTATGGAGGTGGTTGCCCCCATCGGCACGGTATATCAGGCGGGGACGCTTTCGGGCAATCCCGTTGCCGTCACCGCAGGATTGGAAACCCTGAAAATATTAAAGGACAATCCCGATATCTATAAGGATTTAGACCGAAAAGCGGCAAAGCTCGAAGAAGCATACAGGGCGAAAGGGCTGACTGTAAACCGCGTCGGTTCGCTTGTGAGCGCGTTTTTCACAAAGGACGCGGTTACGGATTACAATACGGCGGCGCAGTCGGACACCAAGGCGTTTTCCGCGTATTTCGCGCAAATGTTAGATTCCGGCATTTATGTTGCGCCGAGCCAATTTGAAGCCATGTTCGTTTCTGCGGCACACAGCGACGCGGATATTGAGACGACCGTGCAGGCAATTCGGCACACGAAAACCCCGTAATTTGCGTTTTTCTATTGACAAATGCAAATGGCATGCTATAATAGTAGCATTGATAAAACCTATTAAACATATAGGTAAAGTAAGCACGTGCAGATATGCCCGCCGCCGCTGTTGCCTTTCAGCGGTCAAAAAAGCAAAGTCCGAGAAAGCGACAGATGGGACTGACAAAACTGTTGCGGGTTGCATGTTTCTGCATACGTGCGGCCTTTTTATGTGAGGGAAACAGATGAAAACCGAAATCAAACAGACCGATATTTTGATTATCGGCGGCGGCACCGCAGGTTGCTTCGCCGCGTTAACCATTTCCGAAAAAGCACCCGACACGAAAATCATCCTTGCCGAAAAAGCCAATATCAAACGAAGCGGCTGTCTTGCCGCGGGCGTAAATGCCTTGAATGCATACATCACCAAAGGGCATACGCCCGATTTTTATGTGGACTATGCCGTCAAAGACGCACACGGCATCGCGCGGGAGGATTTGCTCCTTTCCATGAGCGAGCATTTAAACGAAGTCACCGCAAAAATGGAAAGTTTAGGGCTGGTTATTTTAAAAGATGAAAACGGCGAATATGTCAGCCGCGGCAACCGCAACATTAAAATCAACGGAGAAAATTTCAAGCCGCTTTTGGCAAATGCCGTGTCAAAATTGCCGAATGTAACGGTGATGAACAATCTGAATATGATTGACTACATAGCCGACGGCGGCAAAGTGACCGGCGCCTACGGCAACAGTACCAAAGAAGAAAAACTGTATTTTATTTCCGCAAAGGCGACCGTCATCTGCACCGGCGGCGCGGCAGGACTTTATAAACCCAATCATCCCGATTTTTCCAGACATAAAATGTGGTACTGCCCGTTCAACACAGGCGCAGGCTATGCAATGGGCATTCGAGCGGGCGCTGAGATGACCACATTTGAAATGCGGTTTATCGCATTGCGCTGTAAAGATACCATTGCCCCGACCGGCACGCTGGCGCAGGGCGTCGGTGCAAAGCAAATCAATGCGCGCGGCGAGGTGTACGAGGACAAATACGGTCTGACCACTTCGCAAAGAGTGTGGGGCACCGTCGCGGAAAACCGCGCGAGCAGAGGTCCCTGTTACCTGAAAACCGACGGCATCACGCAAGCACAGGCGGAGGATTTGGAAAAAGCCTATCTCAATATGGCGCCGTCCCAGACGCTCAAATGGGTTGCATGCGGAAAAAGCGCGAACGCGGAGAATGTGGAAATCGAGGGCACGGAACCGTATATCGTCGGTGGGCACACGGCAAGCGGATACTGGGTCAACAACGACCGAAAAACCACGCTGGACGGCTTGTATGCCGCAGGCGATGTGGCGGGCGGCTGTCCGCAAAAATATGTGACCGGCGCTTTGGCAGAGGGCAAAATTGCGGGGCTTGCCGCCTTGTCCGCCGCCGCAAATACGGAAAATCAACCTGTTTCGGATGATCTTGTCCGCACCGTGCGGGAGAAAACGGAACGGTTTTTCACAAACAAGCGCGGTGTCACCGCCGAAACGCTCGAATTGCAAATGCAGGAGATTATGGATCGTTACGCGGGCGGCATCAGCACCTATTATGCGTTCACCGAAGAAAGCTTAGAGACGGCACGCAAAAAAATCCGCGCACTGACAAAAGAGGCCGAAACCGTATCCTGCACCGATATGCAGGATTTGACGCATTATTTGGAAGTGCGGGAACGGCTGACGGTCTGTCTTTCCCTGATTGCACATCTCAAAGCACGCAAAGAAACGCGTTGGCATTGTTTTGCGGAAAATGAAAGTTATCCGCAAAAAGATGACGCGCATTACTTAAAATATATCAATTCAAAGGTTGTAAACGGTGAAATTCAAATCATCGAACGGCCGCTTGCAAGCAGGAGGGGCACATATGAGTATCAGAATTAACACCGAAAAATGTGTCGGCTGCGGCAGATGCGGTACGGTTTGCCCCGGAAGCCTTTTAGATATGGCGGACGGCAAAGCGCGGATAAAATACCCGAAAGACTGTTGGGGCTGTGTTTCCTGCGTGAAAGAATGCAAAGCCGGTGCCATTGAATTTTTCCTCGGCGCGGATATGGGCGGCGGCGACACTTATATGCAGGTGGAAAAAGACGGCGACCTTCTGCATTGGAATTTTTACAACAAGCACGGATTGCTGCGCACCATTACGGTAAACAGCACCAGCGCAAATCAGTATTAGGAAAGGACACAAATTATGGGCAAGTTATCACATCTTGATGCGCTTGAAGCAGAGGCGATTTACATTATGCGCGAGGTCGCGGCGGAATGTGAAAAGCCGGTTATGCTCTATTCCATCGGCAAGGATTCGTCCGTGATGCTTCACCTTGCAATGAAAGCCTTTTACCCGCAAAAACCGCCGTTTCCTTTTTTGCATGTCAACACAACTTGGAAATTCAAAGAGATGATTGAATTCCGCGATAAGACGGCAAAAGAGCTCGGCATCGAAATGATTGAATACATCAACGAAGACGGTGTAAAACAAGGCATCAATCCCTTTGACCACGGCAGCGCTTATACGGATATTATGAAAACGCAGGCGTTAAAACAGGCGCTGAACAAATACGGCTTTACGGCGGCTTTCGGCGGCGGCAGACGCGACGAAGAAAAAAGCCGTGCGAAAGAACGCATTTTCTCTTTCCGCAATTCCGCACAGGCTTGGGACCCGAAAAATCAGCGTCCCGAAATGTGGAAGCTGTATAACACGGAAATCCACAAAGGCGAAAGCATACGCGTTTTTCCGCTTTCCAACTGGACGGAAACGGATATTTGGCAGTACATCAAACGGGAAAACATCCCGATTGTGCCGTTGTACTTTGCGGCAGAACGGCCTGTGGTCGAACGGGACGGCAATCTGATTATGGTGGATGATGACCGTATGCGGCTCAAACCGGGCGAAAAACCGCAGATGAAAATGGTGCGGTTCCGCACACTCGGCTGCTATCCCCTTTCGGGCGGTGTGGAGTCCACTGCGACCACGCTGGATGAAATTATCGCGGAAACGCTTTCGGCAGTGGAAAGCGAGCGCACCAGCCGCGTGATTGACAAAGACGGCGGCGCAGCCAGCATGGAGAAGCGAAAGAGAGAAGGGTACTTTTAATGAACGATTTACTGAAATTTATTACCTGCGGCAGTGTGGATGACGGGAAATCCACCTTAATCGGGCACATTTTGTATGATGCGAAGCTCCTTTTCGCCGACCAGGAAGAAGCGCTCGTTCTCGACTCCAAAGTCGGCTCGCGTGACGGCGCTATCGACTATTCCCTCCTTTTAGACGGCTTGATGGCAGAACGCGAACAGGGCATCACCATTGACGTTGCCTACCGCTATTTTACAACCGACAACCGTTCGTTTATTGTAGCCGACACACCCGGGCACGAGGAATACACACGCAATATGGCGGTGGGCGCTTCCTTTGCCGATTTGGCGATTATTCTGATTGACGCGACGCAGGGTGTTTTGGTACAAACGAAGCGGCATGCGCGCATTTGCAAACTGATGGGGATTCGCTACTTCGTCTTTGCAGTCAACAAAATGGATTTGGCAGCATACAGCGAAGCGCGGTTTGCCGATATTCAAAAACAGATTGCCGATTTGACCGCAGATTTACAGCTCGACCATGTGAAAATCATTCCTGTTTCGGCAACGGCGGGCGATAATGTGACCGTCAAATCCGACAAAATGCCTTGGTATGACGGCGAACCGATTTTGACCTATCTTGAAAATGTGGAGATTCAAAAGGCAGATACCGAACAGGGCTTTTATATGCCGGTACAGCGCGTTTGCCGCCCGAACCACGCCTTCCGCGGATTCCAAGGGCAAATTGAAGCCGGCACCGTTACCGTCGGCGATGAAATCACGGTTCTGCCGAGCGGTGAACGCGCCGCAGTAAAATCCGTTTTGGTCGGGGATAAAGAAAGCGAAAGTGCATTTCTCGGCCAGCCGGTTACCATTACACTGGACAAGGAAATCGATATTTCCCGCGGTTGCGTGCTGACAAAAGACAGCGACATTCAAAATGCGAAAGCTTTTGAAGCAACGATTTTGTGGATGGATGACGCTGACCTTTCCGAGGGCAAGGAATATTTTCTCAAGCTCGGCACCAAAAAGATTGCCGGCAAAGTCAAAGAAATTCGATATAAAACCGATATGAACACAGGCAAACAAATTTCGGCGCATACGCTTTCCAAAAATGAAATCGCGCTTTGCGAAATCGTTTTGGACGAAGAAATTCCCGTGGATTTGTTTGAAAAGCACAGAACGCTCGGCGAATTCATTTTGATCGACAGACTTTCCAATATGACCTCCGCCTGCGGTGTGGTTTCGGAACTTTTGGAAACAGACGATGAAAACTGCGCCGTGATTACAGGCAACGGCATCACCGCCAAAACCTATCTGTTTGACGAATTTTTCTACAATGAAAAAAGCCTGACGATTGACAACTACTCCGGAGAGAACAAGCGCTTTACCATCGGCGACGCCATTCCCCTCAAAGGCGAAAGCTACAATTACCCCGCCTATTTTGATGTTTTGGCAATCGACTCCGCCGCCGCGATTGAAATCCGCAACGGCACGGTCACCGATGTAAAACCGCTGTCGGCATATCAGTATATCGGGCTTCCCGTTGTCAACGGGAAGGGCTTTTTCGTGGAAATCCATTCCCAAGCGGATTTGGAAAACTTCTTTGCGGATATGCACAAGACGGATAAACAGCATCTATATGAAAAATGGATGAAATTTGAAACTTACCGTCGAGTGATTTTCACGAGTAACTATTGGGGTATTTGACTTATGGACTTTAAACGAATTTCAAAAGCAAGAAAAAAGTTGGAAGACGCCAAAGCGGAACAGCGTCTGGAAATGAATACCCTGCTCCTGCACACCGTTAGACAGGAAGAGGAATTCAAAGGCGCAACCTCCGTGCCGATTTTTCAAACCAGTGCCTTTGCGCACAAAACCGCCGAGGAGCTGGAAGATATTTTTCACAATCGGCAACCCGGCTTTGCCTATTCCAGAATCGGCAATCCGACCGTGGACAATTTTGAGAAACGAATGGCGCGCATTGAGGGCGGCATCTCTGCCACAGCCTGCGCGTCCGGCTCTGCCGCCGTGTCCGTCGCCCTGCTGAACATTCTGAAAAGCGGCGACGAAATCCTTGTTCCGACAGGGCTTTACGGCGGTACGCTGGATTTGTTTCGGGATTTAGAGCCGTTCGGCTTAAAGGCTGTGTTTGTAGAAGATTTCACGGCGGACAACATCGCGCCGCACATCGGCGAAAACACAAAAGCGATTTTCACGGAACTCATCGGCAACCCGAAGCTCAATGTGGTGGATATTGCGGAACTTGCGAATTTGGCGCACAAACACGATATTCCGCTGATTGTCGATTCCACAACCGCCACGCCCGTACTTGTAAAACCGATTTCATTCGGTGCGGACATTGTGGTACATTCTTCGTCAAAGTATATCAACTCCAACGGCAGTGCCATCAGCGGCGTCATCATTGACAGCGGCAATTTCAAATGGAACAACGGCAAATTTGATGTCATGGGCGAGTACCTCAAATTCGGCAAAGGGGCATTTACGGCACGGCTGCGCAATTCGGTTTGGCGGGACATCGGTGCGTGCTTGGCACCGATGAATGCGTATTTGAACATCAACGGTTTGGAAACGCTGGGGATTCGTATGCAGCGCATCTGCACCAACGCGCAGTTGCTTGCAGAGCACTTTAAAACCCTCCGCTATGTAAAAGAAGTGAACTATCCGGGGCTGAAAGACAATGTGTATCAGCCGCTGATTCAAAAACAATTTCAAAACGGCTATGCGGGCGGGATTTTGACCATTCGCGTGGAGTCAAAGGAAAAGGCGTTCAGCATCATTAACAATTTAAAATATGCCTTGAACATTTCCAATATCGGCGACACAAAGACTTTGGTTGTGCACCCCGCGTCCACCATTTTTGCACATTCCTCGGAAGCGGAAAAGAAAGCGGCGGGTGTGTATGACGATTTAATCCGCATCAGCGTCGGCATTGAAGACATCGAAGACATCATTTCCGATTTCGACAACGCGTTCCACAATGCGGATATGATGGATTTGATTTACGCAGGCGCATATATTTAAGGAGGCATCTGTATGGCAGTGGATTATGCAGCATTAAAAGCAGGCGGATTTATGCGCCAAAAGCAAAAAAACACCTTTTCTCTGCGGCTTCGTGTGGTCGGCGGTACGGTGACAACGGAGCAATTACGCACCATTCAGGCGGTTGCCGATACATACGGTGCAGGCTATGTGCATTTGACATCGCGGCAAGGGGTGGAAATTCCTTTTATCAAGTTGGAGGATATTGAAGCGGTCAAGGCAGACCTTGCCAAAGGCAGCGTTGTCCCCGGCGTCTGCGGGCCGCGCGTGCGGACCGTCACCGCCTGTCAGGGCGGGAAATGCTGTCCGAGCGGCTGTATTGACGCACTCGACATCGCCACGGATTTGGACGCCCGTTATTTCGGCAGAACCCTGCCGCACAAGTTTAAATTCGGCGTTACAGGCTGTCAGAACAACTGCCTGAAAGCGGAGGAAAACGACTTCGGCGTAAAGGGCGGTATGATGATTGACTGGCAGAAAGATGCCTGTATTTTCTGCGGGGTTTGCGAAAAGGCGTGCAGAAGCGGCGCCGTCACCATTGCAAACGGCGAAATTACCGTGGACGAAAACAAGTGCAACAACTGCGGGCGATGCGTAACCGCCTGCCCCACAGGCGCTTGGCATGGCAAAAGCGGTTATATTGTCTCTTTCGGCGGCACATTCGGCAACAGTATTCAAAAAGGGACGGAATTACTGCCGATTATAGAAGATAAAGAAACGCTGTACCGCGTTGCGGACGCGGCAATCGATTTCTTTGCCGAAAACGCAAAGCCGAGCGAACGGTTTGCGAAAACCTTAGAACGCGTCGGCTGGGATAAATTACAAGCGAAAGTGGAGGAAGCGTATCATGGCTGATTATGAAATTACGGATACCGTCGATATTACAGATGTCGTTTGCCCCGTCACCTTTGTTAAGGCAAAGGTGGCTTTGGAGGAACTGGACGACGGCGATATACTGTCCATTCATATGAATGACGGCGAGCCCGTACAAAATGTGCCGAGAAGCATCAAAGAAGAGGGGCATAAAATCTTAAAACTGCTGTCCAATGACGACGGCACATATGATTTGATTGTGCAAAAGGTCGGTGACTGATATGGCGGAAAAACTGGATATTTCAAATTTTGCCGATGTCATCGAAAACAGCGACGTCCCCGTGCTGGTGGATTTCTACAATGACGGCTGTATTCCGTGCAGACGGATTGCGCCGTTGCTGCGCAAGGCGGAAACGTCTTGTGACGGCAAAATCAAATTTGCAAGAGTCAATATCGGTATGAATCCCGAATTAACGGAAAAATATGCGGTGGAAGCGGCGCCGACGCTTATCGTATTCCGAAACGGTGCGGAAATCAGCCGTCACCGAGGCGCGGCAGACGCCGAAACCGTACAAAAATTTATTGAAACGATTGAATAAGGAGTAAAATTATGACCATTACAGTAGCCGGCAAGAAAAAAGAATATCCCGAAGGGTTGACCGTCAAACAACTGATTGAAGCCGAGGATGTTTCCAGTCCGCTTTATGTGACGGTAACCATCAACGATGATTTCGTAAAATCCGACGCGTTTGATACCACAGTCATTCAAGACGGAGATGAAATCGAGTTTCTGTACTTTATGGGAGGCGGTTGCTGATGGCTTTTACCAATGAACAGTTGGAACGCTATTCCCGCCACATCATTTTGAAAGAAATCGGTGTGAAAGGGCAGAAAAAACTGCTGAACGCCAAAGTGCTGATTATCGGTGCAGGCGGCTTGGGCGCGCCTGCGGCAATGTATTTGGCGGCGGCAGGCGTCGGCACCATCGGGATTGCAGACGCAGACGAGGTGGATTTATCTAACTTGCAGCGACAGGTCATTCACACCACCAACGATTTGGGCAAACCGAAAGTGGAATCCGCCAAAGAGACGATGCAAGCCATCAATCCCGATGTAAACGTCGTGACCTATCACGACTTTATCGCGTCGGATAATATTGCGGACATTATCCAATCGTACGATTTCATTTTGGACGGGACGGACAATTTTCCGGCAAAATTTCTAATCAACGACGCCTGTGTGATGGCGAAGAAACCGTTTTCTCACGCGGGTATTATCCGTTTTCAGGGGCAGTTGATGACCTATGTTCCGGGGGAAGGCCCCTGTTACCGATGCGTATTCAAAAATCCGCCCCCGAAAGACGCTGTGCCGACCTGCAAGCAAGCGGGCGTTATTGGGGCAATGGCAGGCGTGATCGGCTGTTTACAGGCGATGGAAGCGATCAAGTACATTACGGGCGCAGGCGATTTGCTGACGGGGTATCTTTTGACCTACGATGCACTGAAAATGGAATTTCGGAAAATCAAACTGCCGCGTGACCCTGACTGCGGGGTTTGCGGCGAACATCCGACCATTACGGAACTGATTGACTATGAACAGGCGGAATGTCCGGGAGTGTAACCTATGATTTCTTTGAAAAAATCCGACTATGAAAAAATGCTGGCACATGCCCTTTCGGGTCTGCCTGACGAAGCCTGCGGGCTGCTCGGCGGCAAAATCCTTGCAAACGGCGACAAAGCCGTCGAAAAGGTATATCTGCTGACCAATATTGACCACAGCAACGAGCATTTTTCGTTAGACCCCAAAGAACAACTTGCGGCAGTCAAGGATATGCGTGCAAACGGACTGGTTCCGCTCGGAAACTGGCACAGCCATCCCGAAAGCCCGTCAAGACCCAGCGAGGAAGACAAACGCTTGGCGTATGACAAAACGGCAAGTTATATGATTTTGTCCTTAATGCATAAAGAGGCGCCTGTCCTCAAATCCTTTAAAATAGACGGAAGCAATGCAGAACAGGAGACACTCGAATATGTATGATTTGGTCATCATCGGCGGCGGTGCGGCAGGGCTGACCGCCGCTGTATATGCCGCAAGAGCCGGGCTTCACTTCGTCGTTATAGAGCGCGACGGCTGGGGCGGCGGGCAGATTATTTCCGCCCATTCGGTACAGAACTATCCGGGATTTCCGAATATTCCCGGCGCTGATTTGGGCGAAGCTCTCAAAGAACATGCCGTCTCCCTCGGTGCAAATATTGAACTCGGCACGGTCGATGCGGTCAAAGACCACGGTGCATACAAAGAAATTCTCTTACACGGCGCAAACGCAATCGAGGCCAAAACCGTCATTGCGGCAACAGGCGCCAACCCGCGGGTGCTCGGCGTCCCCGGGGAAAAAGAATTGCTCGGCAGAGGCGTTTCTTATTGCGCGACCTGTGACGGCGCATTTTTTAAAAACAAAGAGGTCTTTGTGGTCGGCGGCGGCGATACCGCCGTAGAGGACGCAATCTATCTTGCGGCAATCTGCAAAAGTGTTACGCTTGTGCACCGCCGCGACACCTTCCGCGCGCCGAAAACGCGGACGGATATGCTTGCAAAACTGCCGAATGTGACTGTTCTTTATAACGCGGAACTGTCTGCCGTAACGGGTGACCAACGCGTAGAGGGCGTGGAAGTGCGGACTGCCGAAGGCAGCAAACCGTACCGAACCGACGGGGTATTTATTGCTGTCGGCACTGTTCCCGCCACGGATTATCTTGCAAATCTGCCGATTGCATTTGACGGAAAGTATGTGGTTGCCGGGGAAGACTGCAAAACCGCTGTCGGCGGGCTGTTCGTCGCGGGGGATATCCGCAAAAAGCCGCTCCGCCAGGTGATTACTGCCGCGGCAGACGGGGCAAATGCCGCCACAAGTGCGGCGGCGTATTTAATGCAGCTGTAATTACTCCGTATAAAAAACTACGATAATGTCTTTTAAATTGACGAATTTTGTTTTTTTCATTATAATATGTAGTATATTTTTTCGGAGAAGCATAGCAGATGGTTGTTCTAATTTACGGTATCATTATTCTTTTCGCGTCGGTCATCGGTGCCATTGTGGGCATCGGCGGCGGTGTGATCATCAAACCCCTTCTTGATGCTTTGGGCTATCACACCGTTGAGGTGGTCGGTTTTATTTCGACCTGTGCGGTTTTTGCCATGAGCATCAGTTCTTCCGTCAGGCATATCCGTTCCAAAACAAAAGTCAATCCGAAAATCGTCCTGTTGGTTTCGTTCGGTTCGGTTTTCGGCGGCATTATCGGCAACCAAGTGTTTGACGCGGTGTTTGCAAAACTGAATCACGGTGTCGTCAAAGGTATTCAGGCTGTGATTATTGCCCTGTTTATCATATTTGTCATATTCTACGTAAACGCAAAGCACATCAAATCTTTTCGGGTACAAAATCCGGTGATTATCGTTCTCACCGGTCTGATGCTCGGGCTGATGAGCGCGTTTCTCGGCATCGGCGGCGGCCCGATTAATACGACATTTCTCGTGTTGCTGTTTTCGTTTACGGTAAAAGAAAGCGCTGTGTATTCGGTGGCAATCATTTTTTTCAGTCAGTTGAGCCAGTTGATTACCATATTTATCAACAATCGGTTTGAACCGTACATACAGTATTATCCGCTGATTTTGACGGCAATGGCTGTCGGCGTCCTCGGCGGTCTGATCGGCTCAAAACTGAATAAGAAATTATCCAACAAAGTCATCACCAAGGTATTTTCCGTAACGCTTGCATTTGTGGCGATTGTAAACATTTACAATGCCGTAACGGGCTTTACGGCTTAACGGGAGGAACGCATGGAGACGAAAAAGAAAAACATCATTTTCTATTTTTCCGACCAACAGCGCTGGGACACGGTCAACGAAACCGTCACCCCGAATCTCTGCGGTTTGGCAGAAGAGGGTGTTTTGTTTGAAAACAATTTTACTTGCCAGCCCGTCTGCGGGCCTGCCAGGGCTTGTCTGCAAACCGGCGTATATGCGACACAGTGCGGCTGTTACTGGAACGGCATTCCGCTGCCGGAAAACATTACCCCGCTTGCACATTACTTTAACGAAGCAGGCTATGACACCGCCTACATCGGCAAATGGCATCTCGCGTCCGACAGACTGCCGGGCATAGGCTTCCATTGTGAGCGCACCGCTGTACCGAAGGAAAAACAGGGTGAATACAACTATTGGCGTGCCGCCGATGTGCTGGAATTCACCTCACACGGCTATGACGGATATGTGTTTGACGGCGACGGCAACAAAATGGATTTTACCGGCTATCGCGCCGACTGTATCAATGACTTTGCGCTCGAATATCTTGACAACCGCGATACGGAAAAGCCGTTTTTCCTGTTTATCAGCCAGTTGGAACCGCATCATCAAAACGACCATCATACCTATGAAGGGTACAGAGAAACGGTTGAGAAGTACAAGGATTATCCCCTGCCCGACGATTTGACCTTTTTAAAGGGCGATTATGAAGCCATGTATCCGGATTACATATCCGCTATCAACCGGCTGGATTACAATGTCGGCAGGCTGGTGCAAAAGCTCAAGGATTTGGGAATTTATGATGATACCGTCATTCTCTATACTTCCGACCACGGCAGTCACTTTAAAACGCGAAATCCCGAATACAAGCGCACCTGCCACGAGAGCGCTTCGCATACGCCGTTAATCATCAAGGGCGGCGGATTTGAAGGCGGCAGAAAAGAGACGCGCCTGTCCTCGCTGATTGATATTCCGCCTACCCTGCTTTCTTTGGCGGGTATTGAGATTCCCGAAACCTATATGGGCGTTGACCTCACCGCACAAATCGACCACCCTGAACAAAAGCGGGACTGCGTGTTTATGCAAATCAGCGAAAGTCAATGCGGCAGAGCCATACGCACCGACCGCTACAAGTACGCCATACGCAGTGCAGGGGTAACGGGCTATGTGCATCACAGCGCCAAGGTGTATTTTGAGGATTATCTTTACGATTTGGAAAAAGACCCCATTGAAAAATACAATTTAATAAAAGACCCGCGCTACAAAGATGTGCGACGGGAACTGAAACAACTGCTGAAAGACCAAATGCAACAGGCGCAGGAAGCGCCCCCGGTCATCCTGCCTGCTGTGATAAAAAGGAGGAAATAAGTTATGAGCGAACCGCAAAAGTACCTAACCATGAAAGAACGGGTTTGCTTCACCATCGGTGCGTTCGGCCGTTCGGGTATATACACCCTGATGACCATGTTCACACTCGTGTTCTTTCAAAACGGCGCCAAACTCAGTTTGGAGCAAGGGACGGCAATCATTCTGATCGGCAGAATTTTTGACGCACTCAACGACCCGGTCATGGGTATGATTGTGGACAGAACCAAATCGAAATGGGGCAAAATGCGCCCGTATCTGCTGTTTGCACCGGTACCGATTGCCATTTGCACGGTGCTGTTGTTCACTGCCCCGTTTGAAGAGGGCTCGACCGCCGCATTCGTTTGGGCATTGGTTACATACATTCTCTGGGGTGTTGCATTCACGATTCAGGACGTACCGTTTTGGGGGCTTTCCTCCGTTATCACCCCGCTGGAAAGCGAAAGAACCTCGTTCATTTCCACTGCGAGATTGGGCTCCACATTCGGCGGCATTCTGCCCGCATTGCTCGTGCCGATTTTGTATCAGTCCAACCTCGGCTACAACACAGGCTTCTTTGTCAGCGCATTGATTTTTGCTCTGTTGGGTTGCGGGCTTTCGATTTTGATTTTCTTTGTCTCCAAAGAAAGAGTGCCCAAAATGGATCACACACCGTCATTCCGAGAGACTTTCCATGTTCTCGCCAAAGACAAATTGCTGATTATCGTTATCTTTGCGTCCATTCTCGGCTCGACCATGGTAACCGCCAACCAAAGTGCAGATTACATCGGCAACTACCTGATTATTCAAAACTACACCGATTTCAGCCAAATTTTTGACGCCGCCGGGAATTTGCTTCCCAATGTGGACGCCGCCGCGGCATACGATTTTTGGATTCCGCGCGGCACCATCGTGACCACGCTGACGGTCGCCATCGGGGTCGGCATGGTTCCGGCAATGGCCGTTTTCCCGCTGTTGCGTAAAAAATTCAGCCTGAAACAAATTTATATCGGCTCTGCACTGTTCGGGCTTGTCGTACATGCGCTCTGCTACATTGTATTTGCACAGGACATTTCCACCATCAACCTCTATCTTTTGTGGGTGTTCCTGTTCTTAATGGGCTTCCCGCTCGGCATTTATAATGTCATCACATATGCGCTGATTGCCGACTCTGTGGACTACTTAGAGTGGAAAACCGGTGAACGGCAAGAGGGCGTATGTTTCTCGTTCCAGACATTCCTTTCCAAAGTGAACGCCGCGATTGCAACTTTTGTATTCGGTCAGATTCTCGGCAAATCCGACTTCAAAGCCGTAGATAAGAGTTTAACCGATGTGGTCGGCAGACAGATTTTCTTTGAACAATCGGCGCAAACCCAAAAGATGCTGTTGGCATTGGTAACCATCGTTCCGGCAGTCGGGTTCCTGCTCACAGTCATTCCGATGTTCTTCAACGATTACACGGGCAAGAAAAAGGAACAGGCACAAAAAGAATTGGAAGAAGCAAGACTGAAAAAAATGACACAGGAAGTAAAGTAATTTCCGAAACGCATATTATATATATATTCCCTATCGCAATCACAATAACCATCGGTGCAAGCCGATGGTTATTTTTTATCAAAAGCACCGTCCAATGTCACAGTATAGATTATGCGGTTTCCGTCATACGGACTGTGCATGTGCACGGAAAATGCCGTCGGCGGCTGTATCGGTCGCCGCCCGTGCCGTGTAATATTGATTCCTTAGAAAAGTAGGTTCATCGTTCAAAAAAGCATAGACAAGCGCTGATTTCCGCGTTATAATGCTACCGAACTGTTTTGAAAGCCGCTTTACCTTAGCGGCACTGTAAGGAGGAATTTGGATGTCCACAGTTTATAAAACCGCCGATGCGCTCATCGGCAAAACACCCCTGTTGGAACTGACACATTCCGAGGAAGAACTCGGCTTAAAAGCCAAAGTCCTCGGCAAACTGGAATATTTTAACCCCGCAGGGTCTGTGAAAGACCGCGTTGCCAAAGCGATGCTCGATGACGCCGAAGCAAGAGGCATTCTCACACCTGACAGCGTCATCATTGAGCCGACTTCGGGCAATACGGGTATCGGGCTCGCCGCCGTTGCCGCCGCACGCGGGTATAAAATTATCATTGTGATGCCCGAAGCGATGTCCGTTGAGCGCCGCAACATCATGCGCGCATACGGCGCCGAACTGGTGCTCACAGAGGGCGCAAAGGGTATGAAAGGTGCGATTGCAAAAGCGAAAGAATTGGCGGCGGAAATCCCGAACAGCTTTATTCCCGGGCAGTTTGACAACCCCGCCAATCCTGCGGCACACTATGCCGCCACAGGCCCCGAAATTTACGCGGATACCGACGGCAAAGTGGATATTTTCGTCGCAGGCGTCGGCACGGGCGGCACCGTCACGGGCGTTGGCAAATACTTAAAAGAGAAAAACCCGAATGTGCAAATTGTCGCCGTGGAGCCCGCCTCCTCCCCTGTTTTGTCGCAGGGCACGGCAGGGGCGCACAAAATCCAAGGCATCGGCGCAGGCTTTGTACCGGCGGTGCTGGATACGACAATCTATGACGAGGTGTTCCCCGTCACCAACGAGGCGGCATTTGAAACCGCAAAGGCCATCGGCAAGCGCGAGGGCATTTTGGTCGGTATCTCCTCGGGGGCGGCGGCTTCGGCGGCGTTTGAAATTGCAAAGCGCCCCGAAAACGCAGGCAAAACGATTGTCGTTTTGTTCCCCGACGGCGGTGACCGCTACTTCTCGACCCCGCTGTTCTCCGCCCGGTAATTCCGTGTGCAGGTGCCGCAAGGGCGATGCGCACAAAGCAATGTCCTGCGACACATTGCATAGCAATGACTTCCCCCGTCTTTCTCTGTCCGCCTAACAAAAAATGGCTGATTCAAATTGCAACTTGACTCCAACCCCGGCTTTACTTCGAGCGTTTTGGTTGCCTTTGCACGCGCGGCATACCGTATGCAAAAAGAGGGCCTTTGTGGCTGTAAGACGATTTTTGACATTGCGCCGTCGTATTTGCACCGCTCCACCCCCGAAGAACAGCGGCAAATGCTTCTGTAAAAAACAGAAAATATAGATTTCAGGCGATTTTGAATTGGGTCTATTCAAAATCGCCTTTTTCTATTGCTTTTCTGACAGACCTATGGTACAATCACGGTAACAAGGGTTTTAAAAAGGAAAGGGGTAAAATTTATGAAAAACAAAACGCTGAAATCTGTCTGTGCACTCCTGCTTTCGGCAATGCTCCTCTGCACAGGGCTCTTTTTACAGGCATTTGCCCAAACGCCCGAAGAACTGTATACATACACGAAATTCGGCGACGGCATTATGATTACAAAATACAACGGAAACGAAACCGATTTGGTTTTGCCGCGTGAAATCGACGGCAATCCTGTGATGTATTTGGACGCAGACTGGTTGCCCGAAGCGGTTGCGGAAAATGTGACCTCGATTACACTTCCCAATACGCTTTATATGGTGTTTGACTGTGCATTTCCGGTCATGCCGAAACTACAAGCGATGTATGTAAAGGAAGGCAACCCGTATTTTTATGCGGAAAACGGCATTTTGTTTGAGACGCGTGACGGGGTGACCACATTGCTTGTGTACCCAGCCACA
This sequence comes from Candidatus Fimenecus sp., assembly GCA_051881415.1. GTDB lineage: Bacteria > Bacillota > Clostridia > Oscillospirales > Acutalibacteraceae > Fimenecus. The sequence continues at coordinate 16,328 of JBJEPV010000134.1, read as the reverse complement.
AAAACCGATGCACAATACGCCATTCCGGACGGGGTGCAAATCGTCGGCGGGTTTTGGAGTAACCCGTATCTGCAAACCGTGACCGTCCCCGAAGGGGTACAGACTCTGCTCGTGGATGCATTTTACAACTGCACGGCGCTGACGCAGGTAAAGCTCCCGCGCTCCTTAAAATATATGCAGTCCTACGCATTTAACGGTTGCACGGCGCTGACAACCGTTTGGTTTTCCAACAGTCTGCCGAACAGCGGCGGGGTGCGTATCAGCCCCTATGCATTTGACAACTGCACGGCACTCAAAGAGGTGTTTCTGCCGGACGATACTTATACTTTCGCGCAAAACATTTTCCCGAACAATGAAAATCTTGTTCTGTACGGGAACGGGCAAAGCGGTGCCGCCGAGACGGTAAAGGGCTATGCCGATGCAAACGGACACACCTTCCAAGACATCAACATACAACTGCGCGTTGCGTACGAAAACCAAAACGGGCGCCTGACTTGCGCGTATGACAAAGCGCCGCTCTATCTGTTTACGGAGAAAATCTGCAATCAGTATACGGATTACGACCAAGTCACCGTGACCGCGCTTGATGCGGACGGGCAGGAACTGACCGACTTGCAAGCGCCGATTGCGGACGGCGTAACCTTCCTTGTAGAAATTCCGAAGTTGGGGTATGTGTTACACTATGTCTACAACGAAACGGCGGCGGGCGATGTAAACCGTGACGGCAACCTCAATGCGGTGGACGCGCGCTATGTGTTGCAGGCGGCTTCGGGTGCACGGGAACTGACAGAAGCAGACAAACGCATCGCAGACTTAAACGGTGACGGCAAAGTAAACGCCGTAGACGCGCGCTGGATTTTACAGATTACGTCCGGCGCTCGCACCATCTGACAGCACGAAAAATATACAAACAACTCCCCTGTATGCACATACAGGGGAGTTTATGCTATGCTCGTTTTTAATGCTCGTCAAAAAGCACCGCTTCGGCGCATTTCATACCGTCCACGGCGGCGGAAATAATGCCGCCCGCATACCCCGCGCCCTCGCCGCAGGGGAACACGCCGTTCACCTTGGTTTGGAAAAACTCGTCGCGGACAATACGCACCGGCGAAGAGGAGCGCGTTTCAGGCCCTGTCAGCACCGCTTCGGGAAGTGCGAAGCCCGCAAGCATCGTGTCCATTTTCACGAGCGCTTCCGCCATGGTGTCTGCCACACGCGCAGGTAAAATCTCGCGCAGATTACAAAGCGAAACGCCCGTGGGGCAGGTCGGGCGTACCGCACCGAGCGCGTGCGAGGCTTCTCCTTTTAAGAAATCCCCCACCAAGGTCGCGGGGGCGGTATAATCCCCGCCACCCAAATCGAACGCCTTTTTCTCAATTTCCAGCTGATACGCTAACCCCGCTAACGGATGGTCGCTCGGGAACTGCTCGGGCTCGACGCCGACAAGCAACGCCGAATTGGCATTTTCGCCGTCGCGGGCAAATTCGCTCATACCGTTGGTGACAACCGTGCCTTCCTCGCTCGGGCAACAGACAACCGTCCCGCCCGGGCACATACAGAAGGTATATGCCCCGCGCCCACCGGGCGGGTGACAGGCAAGTTTATAATCCGCCGCCTTTAATTTGGGGTGATTCCAAAGCGCTCCGTACTGTGAACGGTTAATCATTTCCTGTTTATGTTCAATCCGCGCACCGACCGAAAACGCCTTCTGCGTAATGGTAAACCCTTTGCGATACAGCATTTCCACCGTGTCGCGCGCGGAGTGGCCGATTGCAAGAATGACCGCATCGGTTTCAAAATCGGTTTCTTTGCCCGATTTGTCGGTGTAGGTAATGCCCTGCAACGCGCCGTTGTAGACAATCAAATCTTGCAGTTTCGTTTCAAAGCGGATTTCGCCGCCGAGGCGCAAAATTTCCTCGCGGATATTTTTGACCACCGCGCACAACTTGTCCGTGCCGATATGCGGCTTTGCGCTGTACAAAATCTCGTCGGGCGCGCCGTGCAACACGAATTGGCGTAACACCTCGCGCTGGCGAAAATCCTTGGTGCCCGTATTTAATTTTCCGTCGGAAAAGGTACCCGCACCCCCTTCGCCGAACTGCACATTGGAGTCGGGATTGAGTTTGCGGGTTTGCCAAAAGGCTTGGACGCTTTTTTGCCGCTGTTCCACGCATTCGCCGCGTTCAAGCACCAACGGGCAAAGCCCCGCGCGCGCCAATAAAAGTGCGGCGAACATCCCCGCGGGGCCGAAGCCCACCACCACGGGGCGCAAATCGGTTTTGCGGCGGTTTTCAGGCAAAGTATACACATATTGCTCTGCTTTTGTAATTTTCGGGTTGTGTACCTTGCGAAGTACCTTGTCCTCGTCGCCGTTTACTTCCACATCAACCGCATAAATGAATTTTATCTCATTCTTTTTGCGGCAATCGAGGGATTTCCGAAAAACGGAAAGACTTTTGATTTCCGCCGCGGGAATTTTCAGCGCTTTTGCCGCCAAAGACGGCAATTTTTCTTCGTCTTCCTCCAACGGGAGTTTAATTTCCTGTAAGCGTATCACTTGAAAACTCCTTTACCACAGCCTCGCCTGCCGCACGGCCTGAACTCCACGCCCATTGCAAATTGTAGCCGCCGCAGCCGCCGTCCACATTGAGCGCCTCGCCGCAAGCATATAAATTTTTGATGCGCTTGGACTGCATCGTCTCGCAGTCAAATTCTCGGCAATCCGCGCCGCCTGCCGTCACCTGTGCAAATTCAAACCCACGCACGCCGGTAACTTTGACAGTAAACGCGGTAATTTCTTCCGAAAACCGCGCAAAGCGGGAATTGGTAAGCGATGCGCAAGGCTCGTCCTTCCGTATACCGCACCGCAACAGCAACGCATTGCCGAGCGCTTGCGGCAAAAGACCCCGGGCAAGCGTTTCTGCCGTTTTTTGCGGATTTTTTGCCGCCGTTTTTTGTAAAAATGTTGTTATTTCGGGTGTTTCTATCCTTGACAAGCAATTTAACTTTACAGTAAATTCTGCGTTTGGCACGGTGGAAACGAGCCTTGACAGTTGCATAATCGGAATGCCCGACAGCCCGTATTCGGTAAACTGCACCTCACCCGTGATTGCATATATCGGGTTTCGGTCTTGCAACAAAGTCACATCGCACACTTGGCGAACGCCTTTTAAAGATTTCGGAAAATCGGCGCATTCGAGTGCTGTGAGTGCAGGGGCGGGCGGTATGATTGTATGCCCCAACGCACCCAGCAATTTGTACGCGCCGCCGTCCGTGCCGTGCTTCGGGGCGGCAGAGCCGCCTGCGCAAATCAATACAATATCACAAGTGATTTCGCCGTTCAGCAAAAAACCGCCGTTTTGCGGTTGTATGGCCGTAATTTCGCAATCGTTTACCACTTGCACGCCGCGTTTTTGGGCTTCGGCGCAAAGAATTTCGCGCACAGACGACGCCTGCCCCGAAACGGGGTACACGCGCCCCATGGCTTCGGTTTTGCAAAGTAGCCCCATCTCGCGGAAAAACGCGATGTTTTCCTGCGGGGAAAAGCGCGTGAGTGATGCGGCGGCAAAATCACGGTCGCCGAAATAGTCCGTAGGCGACAACTCGACATTGGTGAGATTGCACCGTCCGTTGCCCGTCGCCAACAGTTTTTTCAAGGGCTTTTGCAGTTTTTCGTAAATTGTAACTGTAAAGTCATTCGCCTTTTCAGCGATTGTAATTGCCGCGGCAAAGCCGGACGCGCCGCCGCCGATAACCGCTACCCGTTTCATACCGTCTCCCCCGCCTGCAAGGTTTGTTTTTCTAAATAGGCATACATTTTTTCTACGGTTTCCGCGCTTAAAATATGCTCCATACGGCAGGCGTCCGACTCGGCGTTTTCTTCGGACACGCCAAGGGTATGCACCAAAAACCGTTTAATCATATTGTGCCGCCGCAGGACATTTGCGGCGCACGACTCCCCCGCCGGGGTAAGCAAAATCCCGCCGTACGCCTCATGCTCTAAAAGTCCTTTTTCTTTGAGCGCGCTGACCGCGTGCGTCACACTGGGCTTTGACACCGCCAAAAAAGACGCCAAATCCGTCACGCGCACAGGGGTACTCCCCGCTTTTTGGGATAGGATAAATATCGCTTCCAAATAATCCTCAGCCGAGGCTGTCATGTTTCGGATCTGTTCCATCTTCCTTCGTTTCCTTTACCGCGCATTGCGCACAATTTCGGGTTTGACAGCCATTGCAGCTCGAACAGCCGTCACAGCCACAGCAACCGCCGTCTTTTTTTGTGAAGTTTCTGGCCTTTACAACAATCAGCAATACGACTGCCGCCACAGCCAGCGTTAAAATGACAATATCCGCCAAAGACATATACTATACTCCTTATAAAATCACCTTGCAGATATTATATACTATGAATGTCACCACCCACGCGACAACCGCCTGAAAACCGAGCGCGATTGCCGTCCATTTGCGGGAGTTCATTTCGCGGCGCAGGGTTGCCACCGCCGCCATACACGGAATAAACAATAGGCAGAACACCATAAACGAATACGCGGCGGCAGGCGTATATGCCGCGGCAATCACCTCGGAAATCGCACCGCTGTCGCCCGCACCGTGCAAAATGCCCATCGTGCTGACAATGGATTCGCGCGCAATCAGCCCCGACAGCATGGAAACCGACGATTTCCAATCGCCGAAGCCGAGCGGTGCAAAAATCGGCGCGATAAACGCCCCAACCGTACCGAGAATACTCTCCTCGGAGTTTTCCACATGCTGTAAGCTGAAACTGAAATATTGGCAGAACCAAATCACCACGCTGGCGCCCAACAGCACCGTGCCCGCTTTGGTCATAAAGTCCTTGATTTTGTCATACAAATGCAGTCCCAGCGTTTTTGCCGTGGGCAGTCGGTACGGCGGTAACTCCATCACAAACGGCGCGTGGCCGCCCTTTAACACGGTTTTTTGCAAGATAAACGCCGACAAAATCGCAATCGCCATACCGAGCAGATAGAGACTGCCGACGACAAGCCCGCGGTGCGACGGGAAAAATGCCAAAATAAACATCGAGTACACAGGCATTTTCGCACTGCATGACATAAACGGAATGAGCATCATCGTAATGCGGCGGTCTTTTTCGTTTTCCAAGGTGCGCGTTGCCATAATGGCGGGCACGGAACAGCCGAAGCCCATAATCATCGGCACAAAGGATTTGCCCGAAAGCCCGATGGAATGGAGTGCCCTATCCATAATAAACGCCGCGCGCGACATATAGCCGCTGTCCTCCAAAATGGACAGGAAGAAGAACAACAGCAAAATCTGCGGGAAGAACGAGAGCACCGCGCCCACGCCGCCGATGATACCGTCGCACACAAGCCCGACCGCCCAATCGGACGCGCCGACATGGGTTAACATTTCGCGTACCCACGAAGCAAAGGTTTCGTTAATCAGCCCGTCCACAAGGTCGGTAAGGTTTGCGCCAAGCGCCCCGAAGGTAATATAGAAAATCAACAGCATCAGCCCGAAAAACAGCGGGATTGCCAAATATTTATTGGTCACGACGCGGTCGATTTTGTCGGAAAGCGTCAAATGCCCCGCCTCGTGCGCACGCTTCACGCATTTTTCGGTCACCGAGCAAATAAATTTATATTTTTGGTCGGCAATGACCATTTCGCGGTCAATATTTTTGGTTTCCAGCTCCGACACAATCGACTCAATACAGGACAGCTTCGTATCGTTTAAGTTCAAGGTCTGCAAGGTCGGCTCGTCGCCCTCAATCAGCTTGACCGCCGACCAGCGAAGCGGCAAATCCTTTTGTTCGCAGTCCTCCCCAATCAATTCCTCAATCCGCAAAACGGCTTTGCGCACAAGCCCCGTGTAAATATCGGGTGGGGCGCACATATTGCAATGCTTATCTATATGCTTGCCCGCCGTATCACAGCCATGCATTGCCTCGTGATTGGCGGCGTGCAAAAGTTTGTGGATACCCGTTCCCTTTGCGGCGGAAATCGGCACAACTTTGATACCGAGCAACGCCGAGAGCATTTCGACATCAATGCTGTCGCCGTTTTTTTCGACCATATCAATCATGTTTAAGGCGATAACCATCGGTTTGCCGAGTTCCGCAAGCTGCATACTCAAATAGAGATTGCGCTCCAAATTGGTCGCATCCACGATATTGATAATCAAGTCGGGTTTTTCGTCGATGATGTAGTTTCGCGTGACGATTTCTTCCATGGAATAGGGCGACAGCGAATAAATCCCCGGCAAATCGACGATGGACGCGTCCATATTGTCGTGGGTGATTTTGCCCTCTTTTTTCTCCACAGTCACGCCCGGCCAGTTGCCGACATATTGGTTAGAACCCGTCACCGCGTTAAACAGCGTGGTTTTGCCGCAGTTCGGGTTGCCGGCCAGCGCATAACGGTACCCCATACGCTCAGTCCTCCGTTTCTACCATAATTTCCTGTGCCTCGGTTTTGCGAAGGCTCAATTCATACCCGCGCACATTGATTTCCAGCGGGTCGCCCATCGGCGCCGCCTTGCGCATAATCACCACAGCGCCGGGGGTTATGCCCATATCAATGATATGGCGGCGCACCGCCCCCGTACTGCTTAACGAAACCACTTTGCTTTTTTGCCCGATTTTCAGTTTTGTCAGCGGAATAATCATATCGTACCCTCTTAAAATGTTTGTTGTTGCTAACAATGTTTTATATAACTAACTTTTATGCTTCTATTGTACTGCGTGTACCGCCTTCTGTCAATTCCGAACACAGAAAAAAGCGCACAAAATTGTAAGCGCGCGAAAGATTGTCCTTTGTAGATATAGACGGAAACAAAAAAACACCCACAGCAAAAACGCTGTGAGTGTCCCTGAATCAACTTATTTCGATTGCAAGGGATTGCAGTTGTCCACCGTGCGGCGCACCTTGCGTTTCCCCTTTTCATCTAACAAACGGTAGCCCGCCAAAAGCTCGCGCTCGTCGCGCGTCAGCTCGGAAACCAACGATTCCGCACGCGCGGTTTGATACACGGTTTTATTGTCACAAAGTTTTTCGGGATGTTGTGTATCAATATTCAAAATGTAGTCGATACTGACAGAAAAAATCTTGGCAAAGGCATCCAAAAGCATAATGTCGGGTGTGTTTTTGCAAAGCTCGTACGCCGTATACGTCGTACGGTCGATTTGCAAAATATCGGCAATTTGCTGTTGTGTGTAGTTATTGGTTTTGCGAAGCAAACGCATTTGCTTGGCAAGTTCCGGATTTTTCATCATCAAAATCACCCTCTGAAAAACAAAGATTCGGCCGTTTGCACCGTCAGGCCGGGAAAGCGCGTAAAAATACCCCATGCATTTACAAAATTATTTTAACAGATTCCCCCACCGATGTAAAGGAAAATCTTTTTTCATAACAGAAAAAAGCTGTTTTCCCGTAAAACACAGGAAAACAGCTTTCCGAATTATTCTGCGAGCAATTCGTCTACGGTCAAACCGAACACATCGGCGATTGCAACCAATTCATAATCGGTTACGGTTCGGATCTGCCCTTCGAGTTTAGACAGCGCTGACGCGTTAATCGAAACCCCGCGCACCTGCAACTGTGCAAGCAATTCTTTCTGCCGCATACCGTTTTTTTGCCGTAGGCGCTCCACTTTGGCGCCGACTAAGTTGCGCGTGCCGATTTCCTGCTCACGCTTCCGCATAAAATCCCCTCCGAGGTTTTGATTGTTCTCTAAATGAGTACACTTCATTCCCGTTGTGTATATAATAGTACCACAACTACGGAACGCTCGCAAGAGGCAAATTGTCAAAAAAGAAAATAAATTCTTGTGTATTTTGTGCAAGTGCGGAAAGATATTTCGGCGTTACTCAACACGCCGATAAAAAGTGTATAAAAAGACCGCTTAACAGTTTCGGCTCAAACCAAGTGGATTTCGGCGGCATCACAAGTCCCGCGTCGGCAATCGCCATCAACTCCTCGGGCGAAGTCGGGAACATCGCAAACGCCGCTATTCCCTCGCCGCTGTCTACGCGGCGTTCCAACTCCGAAAGGCCGCGAATACCGCCGACAAAATCAATGCGTTTGTCGGTGCGCGGGTCATCAATGCCGAAAATCGGCGCGATGACGCGTTCCTGCAAAATGGAGACATCCAACCGCCGCACGGGGTCGCTTTCGTCCACGGTTTCCGGCTTTACCGCAAGGCGATACCACGCCCCGCCCAAATACAGCCCGAAGGTGTGCTTTTCGGTCGGGGCAAACGGCGACTGTGCCGCTTTCTCCACCGTAAAATTCGCCTGTTGCAAACGCGCAAGCAGTTCTTCTTCGTTCAAGCCGTTGAAATCCAACAATAAGCGGTTATAATCCAAAATCCGCAATTCCTCTGCCGGGAACAGCACGGACAAAAAGAAGTTAAACTCCTCTGTGCCATCATAATCCGGATGCGCGGCGCGCCGTTTTTCGGCGACTTTTACGGCGGATGCCGCGCGGTGATGCCCGTCAGCGATGTATAAAGACGGAATTGCGCCGAACAACGCAATCAGCTTGTCGACCGCCGCCGTATCGTCCACCACCCAAACGGTTTGGCGCACCTCGTTGGCGGTAAAATCATAGACAGGCGCGTGCGTCGCTTTCCACTCCTCTAAAACCGCGGTGACCGACGGCGTTCCGCGGTAGGTCAGGAAAATCGGGCCTGTGTTCGCGTCGAGCGTATCGACATGGCGAATACGGTCTGCCTCTTTGTCGGCACGGGTAAACTCGTGCTTTTTGATGACTGCATTTTGGTAGTCGTCCACCGCCGTACAGCCGACCAGCCCCGTTTGGGTGCGGCCTTGCCAAGTCTGCATATAAATATACAGGCACGGCGTTTCATCCTGCCGCAGTACATCGGCGGAAATCAGTTTTCCCAAATTTTCTTTGGCTTTCAAATAGACCTTTTCGTCGTATATATCGACGGTTTTCGGCAGGTCGATTTCCGCCTTATCCACATGCAAAAAGGAATAAGGATTGCCGAACGCGGCTTTGCGCGCCTCGTCGGAATTCATGACATCGTACGGCAATGCGGCGACCTTGTCCGCGAAGCCTTCTGCCGGGCGATACGCCCGAAATGCTCTTAATACAGCCATATTATGTTCCTTTCTTCTTAAAAAAAGATTGTATACATTTTTGCAACAGCCAATATGCCACCGTACAGCACAGTACGCCGACCGCCGCGCCGACGGTGTCCACAAATACATCGCGCATTTGACACGCACGCCCCGTAATGAAATATTGGTGGATTTCATCGCTTGCGGCATACAGCACCGCCGTTAAAAAGGCAAGCGCAGGCTGTACCGCGCGAAACGAAAGCCCATAGGCATTATACAACAGCAATGCCAGCCCGCAGTATTCCAGCGCGTGCGCCAATTTGCGGACAAAATGTGAGGTCACCACAATGCCGAATCGCGCAAACAGCATGGCAATCACCCCGTTGCTTTTGCCGGAGGATTGCGTTGCCGTTTCGTGCGACCACCCGAAAATGGTGACGGCGCATACTGCCACCAGCGCCCACGAAACGAAAAGCAGAACCGTGCGCCACACGCGACTGTATTTATTTTTTGGTTGCATGGATGAAATAGACATAGTCTTTGGACGCATAGAAATAAATACCCTTTGTATCCTTTGATGTTACAAAGCAGTTGCTTTGATAAAAGACCGGCAACAGAACGGCGTGCTGTAACAAATAATTTTCCGCCTCGCCGCACGCCGCGCTTTGTGCGGAAAAACTACCCGCGCTTTCTCGCACACGCTGTAACAGCGCCGCATATTCCGGCGTATCCACCGCAAGCGCCCCGGACGCACCGAACATTTCCAAGTACGATGCCGTGCGAACGGAATCTGCCGTCAGCGGATAAAACGCAATATCATAATTGCCGTCCGTCACCGCCGCAAGCAGGGTGGAAAGCGGAACGGCTTTGACAGTGACAACCAATTTCACGCCCAGCGTTTTTTGCCAGCTTTGCATAATTGCACGCACAAAATCCGCATATTCCTCCGCGCAAAGCACCTCGAATTCCACCGCGGACGCGCCAAGCTCCAAAAGCCCTTCCGCAAAGCAGGCACTTGCCGCCGCGGTATCATAGGCAAGCAAGGCGGCGCCGGATTGCGCACGGAAACTCTGTGTGCCGACAGTACAGTACGGCGGCACAAGCCCTGCGGCGCGCTCGACATTCTCGCCTAAAATCGGCAGCTTGTCAAAATCCACCGACAAACAAAGCGACTTGCGCACATTTTCATTGGCAAGCACGGTATTCTTTTGGTTAAACAAAAAGGCGTAGGTGGTGCTTTCCAAATACTGCACCTGCAATTCGTCCGCATCCTCTAAGGCGTCAAACTGTGCTTTCGTCAAAAATGCCGCGTCATAGGTGCCTGATGCCGTCTTTTCGGGGACAGCGTCGCTGTCCGCATTATAATAGAGCGTCAGCGAAGCGGGAGACGATTCGGTTTCCCCGCGGTAATCGTCATTTTTAATCATCTTAATCGAAGTTTTTTCCAACCATTTGGACACATGCAACGGCCCGTTGGAAAGCGTATACCCAACCTCTAAGCCGTAGCGCCCCGCCGTCAGTTCAAAGAACTCGCGGTCACAGGGCGCGGCACCCGGCGCGGTTAAGGCATAGAGCAAATTTTCATCGGCACGCGCCAAGCGGATTTCCAAAGTAAATGCATCAATCGCACGCACGCCGAGGCTTTCTTTCGGTGCCTGCCCCGCTTGAATGCTTTGCGCATTTTCCACGGCAGAAAACAAGTAGGCATCCGCCGAGCCCGTTTGCGGATCGACCGCACGCTGTAACGCAAAAACAAAATCCTCGGCACACACGGTTTTGGGGAAGGTTTCTTTAAAATTCTCCCCGTATTTCTCCGCTAACACGATTTTCTGGGCAGAATACAGCGCCCATTGCGCGTTTTGCCGCAGGTAAAAGGTATAGGTCAGCCCGTTGTCGGACACCGTATAGCGTTCGGCAACGCCGTTTACGATTTCGCCGTTCTCCCCGACACGCACAAGCCCCTCGTAACAGTTGGACGCCACCAGCCGTTCGGCGTTGGAGTCGGCAATTTGGGGGTCTAAACTTTGCGGTTCATCGGTGATGGGCATAGAAAAGCTCTTGCCGGCTTTGGTTTTTCCGAAACAGCCCGAAAAAGAAAGCAGCAGTAAAACACAGCACAGCACAATTGAAATCGCTTTTTTTGCCATAGAAATGCTCCTTTCTTTCCTTTACATTGTATTGTATCATACTCCGAACAGAAAATCTACCGAAAAAATCCGCCGCATATGCTTTTTGAGCATACACGGCGGCGCATATTACATTGTATCAGGCTGCCGCGTCCGGGGCAGTGGGTTCCGGCGGCAAGGTTGCCACCGGCTCCGTTGTGGTTTCCGGCGGCGCGGTAGGCGTTTCCGTTGTCGGCGGCGCCGTAGTGGTTTCTGAGGTTGTTTCCGAAGTTGTGGTCTCGCCCGTTGTGATGACAAAATCGGTGGTAGTGGTTGTAGCCGAATTTGGCTTTGCGTTCGGGGCGGCCGTTGTATTGTTTTTGTCCGTTTTATTGGCGTTACTGCCCCAAGACGAATTCTTTTTGGTCACCGGTTCGGCGGGCACTTCCCCGTAAATAAACAAATGCAGTCTTTCTGTTGCCGCCGCCAAATCATAGCGCCACACCCACGCGCCTTCATAGATGCCGCCGATTGCGTTATCTTCATCATTCGGCACATTGGTCATTTGAATGGTAATATCCTCTTTGAGCATCGGCGCAAAGGACATAATTTCAGAGAACGACAGCGAGGTCTCGCAAAGGCTCATCATGGTTTTGAGCATTTCGCTGTATTTCGAGGGGCTGACCTTGCGTGCCTGCACCAAAAGCGCCTCAATCACCTTTTTTTGGCGGTTGGAGCGCGCCACGTCGGAGTCGATTTTACGAAGTCGCGCATACACAACCGCCTGTTCCCCGGTCAAATGCACCATACCCGTTTCGTTCAAATAGCCGAAATTCGGATTTTCATCGTCCCCGATGTCATTCAGGTGTGCGCGTTCCGCTTCGGTCACCTCAATATCAATTCCGCCGAGGAGGTCAATCGCCTCCCCTAACTTATAGAAATTGACGGTGGCATAATCCGTAATATTCATAGCGAAATTCTGATTGATGGTTTTAATGGCAAGCTGTGCACCGCCGAACGCATAGGCGTGCGTAATTTTTTGATTTTTATGCCCTTCTATTGCCACATAACTGTCGCGCAAAATGGAGGACAGCTTCACAACATTGTTTTTGCGGTCAACACTGACAATCATAATCGTATCGCTTCTGCCCGAGAAGGAGTTTTCATCTCGCGTGTCCACGCCGAACAGCGCGATATTGACAATATCGGTATCCCCGTATTTGTCGGAAATTTCGGAGGAAATACCGAGGTCTTTTTCATCTACGCCCGAACGGAAATTGTTGTAAATGCCGTACACCGTTAAAAAGGCAATCAAAAACACCAACAGCACGGCGACCACAACATAGACCGTAACCCGTTTCCATTTGGCAAGGGCAAACCATTGTTTGCCGAGTTTGCTGTTGCGGAATTTGCTGTTTTTCCGTTTTTCTGCCTTTTGTAATTCTTTTTGATATTTTTTATCGACCTTTTCGTCGAGTTTCTGTTCCAACAAAATCTCTTTTTCTTCGGAATTTTTGCGTTCCCGTTTCATAGTACACCTCAATCGGCTTCTTTGCCGCAATATCTGTCATATAGTTTAACCGCAGATGATTATACAACCAAAGTCGATTGCTGTCAATTCAAGGCGAAGGTTTTTAATAAAATTGTCACAATTCTGTGTTTCCCGCACAAAAAAAGACGATACCGAAGTACCGTCTTTGGTCAGCCGTATATTTACCCGCGCAGGGCTCTGTCAAGCCATACTTCGGCAATATCCATTGCGGCAAACAAGCCTTTTTTCTCGCTGGTTTTGACAATGCGTTCTTTCGCGCTCGCGTCGGGGTCGGTGCTCAACAGCTGCACCGTCACCTTCGACGCCAAGTCGTAGCCTTCAAACTCCTTTTTGGAAGCAATCCGCATCATAATGACAAAATCATCGGACATATTACCGTAGTAAATTGTATCACCGTTTCGCACAAGAGGCTTGCCCTTATACATTAAAAACTCGTTTTTTTCCTTTTCAGCCATAGTGTCTCCTTACTTCTCATTTTCATCCAGGCGCAGATAATTTTTCACCAACACCTGCAAAAGCTCATCTCTATCCAACCGACGGATGAGGCTGCGGGCATTGTTGTGCGTGGTAATATAGGTCGGGTCTTCGGACAAAATATACCCGACAATTTGACTGATGGGGTTATAGCCCTTTTCCCGAAGCGCGTTGTAAACCGTCAGTATGGTTTGGCGCATTTCTTCCTCATGTTCGTCTTTAATCGAGAACTGAATGGTTTTGTTCGGGTCTAACATCACAGCCACCTCCTAATTTACAAGTAAAAGTATTATACACTATACAACGGTAAAAAACAATAAGTTTATGAAATTTTTTACATTTCCGCAAGCGGTTGGTTTCGGTAATCCTCCACAACCTTGCCGTCCTGAATCCGAATGACGCGCTTGGCTTCTTCGGCAATGCCGTTGTCATGCGTAATCAAAATGACGGTTCTGCCCTCTTCGTTTAATTCGTGCAAAATGCGCATCACATCTTTTCCCGAACGGCTGTCGAGGTTGCCCGTGGGCTCGTCTGCCAAAATAATCGGCGGTCTTGCGGCGACGGCGCGCGCGATGGCCACACGCTGTTGCTGCCCGCCGGACATTTGCTTTGGTAAATGGGTGAGCCTGTGGCTGAGCCCGACGCGTTCGAGCGCATCTAAGGACAGCTTATGCCGTTCCTCGGCCGGTATACCGCGGTATGCCAGCGGCAATTCCACATTGCCCTGCGCCGTTAAGCTCGAAATCAAGTTGAAGCCTTGAAAAATAAATCCGATTTGCTTATTGCGAATTTCGGAAAGTTGGTCATCGGTCATATGCGAAACATTCTCGCCGTCGAGATAATATTCGCCGCTTGTAGGCACATCCAAAAGCCCGAGCATATTCATCAGCGTGGATTTCCCCGAGCCCGACTGCCCGATAATCGCCACAAAATCGCCGCGGTCAATCGACAGCGTAATACCGTCGAGCGCGCGCACCTCATTTTCGCCGGGGTTATAAATTTTATAAATGTCTTTGACTTCGATTAAATGCATACCGACACCACCTTATACTCTGTTTTCATCATACCGCAAACCCGTTCGCAATTCAATGTATAATTTGTGAATTTTTGCACGATTTTCGGCAACGCTAACACCGAAAAAGCAAAAAAGGAGTTTTACTATGGCTACCGGAAAACAGGAATACACCAAAATGACCGAAAAGGCGTCGCCGCCGTCGCCGAAACTGAAAGACACCGTCAAGGCGTTTTTATTCGGCGGGGCGATTTGCACGCTCGGGCAAGCCTTATATGCCTTATATACCAACTATGGTGCGAGCGAGGACGGTGCCAAAACCGCGGTCTCCGTCACGCTTGTGTTGCTGACGGCGGTGCTGACGGGTGTCGGCGTATTTGATAAAATCGCCAAGCACGCAGGCGCAGGCACGATTGTCCCGATTACGGGGTTTGCCAATTCTGTTGTCTCCCCTGCTATGGAATTCCGTGCAGAGGGGCACATTCTCGGCACAGGGGCGAAGCTGTTCACCATTGCGGGGCCTGTGATTGTTTACGGCTGTGCCGCGGCGTCCGTTTACGGGTTGATTGTGTATCTGTTCGGGCTGTATTGAGGAGGAAAAACCATGCCGAAACGAATTGGCACGCGCACCGTGCTTTTGGAAAACAAACCGACCGTCATCGGACACGCCGCCGTGGTCGGGCAAACCGAGGGCGAAGGGCCGCTCGGCAAAGAATTTGACCGCGTACACCAAGACGATACCGTCGGGAAAGCGTCCTTTGAGCAGGCGGAAAGCGCCATGCAGCGCGAAGCGATTGTCTGCGCGCTTGAAAAGGCAGGCAAAACGCCCGCGGACGCGGATTTCATATTATCGGGGGACTTATTGGCGCAGTGTATCGGCAGTGCGTTCGGCGTGCGCGATTTAGGAATCCCCTTTTTGGGGCTGTACGGCGCGTGCTCGACGATGGCGCTCTCGTTAGGGCTTGCGAGCGTGCTTGTGGACAGCGGCGCGGCAAATTTGGCGGTTGCGGCGACCTCGTCGCACTTTGCTTCTGCCGAACGGCAGTTCCGCCAGCCGTTGGAATACGGCGGACAGCGCCCGCCCACAGCCCAGCGCACCGCCACGGCGGCAGGCGCAACGGTGCTCACCAATCCGCCGCCGAAAGCCTCGGGGAAAACCCTCCCCCGCATTGCGGCGGTCACATTCGGCAAAATCGTGGATTTAGGCATAAAGGACGCCAACAATATGGGCGCGGCAATGGCACCCGCCGCCGCAGACACGATTGCGGCGTTTTTGGAGGATACAAACACAAAGCCGACGGACTACGATTTGATTTTGACGGGCGATTTGGGCACGGTGGGGACGGCATTGCTTGCCGAGCTTTTGGAGAAAGACCATCAAATCGACATTCGCGCCGTACACAACGACTGCGGGCTTTTGATTTATGACCGCGAAAAACAGGATGTGCACGCGGGCGGCTCAGGATGCGGCTGTGCGGCGTCGGTTTTGAACGCGCATATTTTAAACCGTATGGAACAAGGCGAGCTCAAAAAGGTTTTGCTGACCGCAACAGGCGCGCTGATGTCGCTGACCTCGTCTTTGCAGGGGGAAAGTATTCCGTCGGTGGCGCATGCGGTGCTCATCACCGCCGATGACGCATAAAGGGGGCAGAAACGCATATGGATATATTGTTTCGGGATTTGCGCATTTTGCAAACGGGTGCAAAAGCCATTCGGATTTTGTATCTCCTGAAAGCGGCACTGACGGTTGGGATAATAGTCTTTACCGCTTCGGAGCTTTTCACAGCCGTTCGCAAGAAACGATTGCAAAAAATGTATGGAATACAGCGTTATTGATATAGCGTAGTTCATCTTGCCATTCTGCGCTTGACGGTGCAGAATGGCAAATTGGGGGTTGTCTATCCAATCGTAGGGGCGAACTGTGTTCGCCCGCCCGCTGATTTTGATGTGATTTTATGCGGGCGTGGAAGCCCGCCACTACGCGCAAAAATATATTGCGTGCGTAGGGGTCGGCGTCCTCGACGACCCGTTATTCCTCCCTCTGACGAGGGAGGTGGCACGGCGCAGCCGTGACGGAGGGAGAGAAACGGAAAAAAATCTCTCCCCC
>JBJEPV010000133.1:0-1535 GCA_051881415.1 Candidatus Fimenecus sp. | reverse complement strand
CGATCTCAATGAACGCGAAGACGCCTATTACGGGTTTTTCCGCGCCGATGTGCAATTAACCGCTTCGATTACCGGCAAGGCAGAAAAGACCGCCATGCACAAGCGGGTCATTCGCAACCGTTTACAAGATTTCGGCGTGGCAGGCTTTTTGGAGCATTGCTTCAATAAAGCGGTTTGGGTTTCCACCGACGGCACCTTTTATTACGGCGGCGAGGGCGAATTTCACAACGATAACGAAAAAGCTGAAAGCGGACTGCGCGGCGTTTTGCAAAACTATTTGTATACGGAAACCGATTTTTATGCGCAATATGCGGCAAACTGTATGCAGGGCGTTTGGCTGTTTGTGCTTTGCGGCGCGGTGCTCGCCTGTCTGCGGCGCAAACGGGATTTGACCGACCGACAAAGGGCTTTGCGCTTCTTTTTACAGCTTACCCTGTTTGGGCTTTTGCTGTTTTTAATGCTGTTTGAAGCGCGCGCACGGTATTTGTTCCTGTATCTCCCCTATTTCTGTGCGCTTGGGGCCGTCGGATACAGCGGGCACTTTTCCCACAGAAAAAAGGCAAAGAAAACATCTTCCGAAATCGAGTGATATCATGGCAAAAAGCATACCGAAAACCAATGCAATGCGCATATTGGAAAAAATGGGCATCCCCTATCAAATGCACACCTATGACGCAGGCGGCGAAATCGACGGAATCAGCGTTGCCGCAAAGGTCGGCATTGACCCGAAATATGTATACAAAACGCTTGTCACACAGGGCAAAAGCAAAAATTACTTTGTATTCGTCATTCCCGTTGCCGCCGAGCTCAACTTAAAAGCTGCGGCGGCGGCCGTCGGCGAAAAGAGCGTGGAAATGCTCCATGTCAAGGATTTGCTTGCGGTGACAGGCTATATTCGCGGCGGTTGCAGTCCCGTCGGGATGAAAAAGCAATATACAACCGTCATCGACCAAAGTGCCGAAGTACTTGAAAAAATGGTAGTCAGCGGCGGCAAAATCGGACTGCAAACGGAGCTTGCACCCGCCGATTTGGCGCGCGCCGCCCATGCAAAATTCGGGGCGATCACCTTTTAACCGCAAATACAAAAACAGCCTTAGACGGAGTTTGTTCCGCCTAAGGCTGTTTGTGTTTTGTGTGAAAAATCGTATTGCGGCGTTGACAGAAGGCACCTTATGCGCTGTTGGGTGTTCCGCGAAATTATATCAAAATCCGTGGGCGGGTGAGGTCGACCGCCTCTACAAACCGTAGGGAATGACCGAAGTGTCGTTCCGCGGAGTTATAAAATAATAATTTTGTCATCCTGAGCGAAGCGAAGGATCTCAAATAGCACAATGTTAAAATGTATAAAACGAGATTCTTCGCCTAATGGCTCAGAATGACAATCGGGCGGGCGTGGATTTTCTCCGAAAACGGGCGCAAACGGCGGAGGCAAAATTCTCCAAATGCAGGCACCTTACGGCGGGAGCAAGCCCCCGCCCTACTCTATAAAATGTATTTCGTGTGTAGGGAACGGTCATACCGTTCCGTCAAATACC
>JBJEPV010000132.1:0-8511 GCA_051881415.1 Candidatus Fimenecus sp. | reverse complement strand
AAACACCTATTCTATATACAAGGGAAAAAACAGGGATAATCTACCGTTTTTTCCGTAATATTTTGTATTTTTATATTCCGGCAAACTATGCCGTTTCAAAACCGAAAATTTGCATTCGGCGACTTTGTGTTGTATAATACCGTCGGAGTTGGTGAAATATGACAGAAGACTACACGAAATTACAAAAAAAGACCAAATATGACCTCGAGAAAACCGTAAAAAAGGAAAACTTTTTATTTTTGAATGAGAATTTCTGTAAAAACGAACAAACCGTATTGCTCGGCGATTCCATTACGGAGTTGTTTAACAGTTATGAGTTGTTTTTTGATTTCTCCCAAAAAAGCGGACAGGCGGTTTACAACCGCGGCATCAGCGGCGACACAAGCGACCGCCTGTTGGAACGCTTAAAATGCAATGCGCTGAATATAGAGCCGCGCAATTTGGTGCTGTTAATCGGTACAAACGATTTGGGTGTTTGCCTGCCACAGGAATTCATTGCGAAAAACATCCGCGAAACGCTGAAAATGACCCGTACGCTTTGCCCGAACACCAACATCGTTTTGCAGGCGGTATACCCCGTCAACCGCCATATAAGCCTTGCCGCACGGCAAATGGTCGGCAAACGCCGTAACAAAGACATTGCCGCGCTCAACACCGTATTGCGGGAGGTCGCCGTACAGTACGGCGCCATTTGGTTGGATTTGACCGAGACGCTCGCCGATAAAAAAGGCAGGCTCTCGGAAGAATATACCTTTGACGGACTGCATTTGAACGCACAGGGCTTTGCCGTTGCCGCAAAAAAGATAATTCCCTGCTTGAAATAGTTGCATATTTTTACAGTTTATAGTAGAATACTAAATCGAAATGAACTCTATATGAATTTTTACAGAAAAGGAATTAACAGTTATGTTGCAGTTTGAAGAATTGCGTTTGCGGCTTTTGGGGCACGAAAAGGCATTAAAAGACCTTTCCGAAGCGTTGGGCTTGCAAAAAATGAAAGAGGAAATCGCCGTGTTGGAGCAAAAAGCGGCAGAAGACGGCTTTTGGGACGATTTGCAGAATTCCCAAGCCGTATTAAAGCGCACAAGCGCCTTAAAATCCAAGGTCTCGGCGTATGAAAAACTGTGCGCGGATTATGACGACGCATTGGTGATGATTGAACTTTCCGACGAGGAGGGCGATTTGGAATTATTGCCCGAATGCGAAGAAAATGTCAAAGCATTTGAAGGCAATTTGGACACAATGACGCTGACCACCCTGCTTTCGGGCGAGTATGACAGCAAAAATGCAATTTTGACATTCCACGCAGGCGCGGGCGGCACGGAGGCGCAGGATTGGGCGCAAATGCTGTTCCGTATGTATAACCGTTGGGGTGAGCGCCACGGCTACAAGGTTTCCACGCTCGACTACCTCGACGGTGACGAGGCGGGGTTAAAATCCGCCAGTATTCTCATAGAGGGCGAAAACGCCTACGGCTTTTTAAAGAGCGAAACGGGTATTCACCGCTTGGTGCGCGTCTCTCCGTTTGACTCCGAAGGCCGCCGCCACACTTCGTTTGCCTCGTTGGAAGTGATGCCTGAAATCGACGATACCATCGAAGTGGAAATCGCGCCCGAGGACATTAAAATGGATGTCTACCGTTCCAGCGGCGCAGGCGGGCAAAAGGTCAACAAGACCTCCTCTGCCGTGCGGTTAACGCATTTGCCGACGGGGATTGTTGTCTCCTGCCAGGTCGAACGCAGTCAGCACCAAAACCGCGAGGTTGCCATGCGTATGCTCAAATCAAAACTCGTAGAAATCAAAGAGCGCGAGCACCTCGAAAAGATTTCGGATATTAAGGGCGACCAAAAGGAAATTGCGTGGGGCAGTCAAATTCGCTCCTATGTGTTTATGCCCTATCAGTTGGTCAAAGACCACCGCACCAATTTTGAGTCGGGCAACATCAACAACGTGATGGACGGTGATTTGGACGGGTTCATCAACGCCTACTTAAAAATGGAATCGCAAAAGAAATTGGAACAAGGCTAAACAAAAAAATACAACAAAAAAACAACTCCCCTTCCGTTCGGAAAGGGAGTTGTTCCTTTTTTGTGTAAAGTTAAGCGGGATAAAACGCTTTGTGCACGGCGGAAACCGCACGGTCGGCATCTTTTATGTCAATCAGCACCGAAATTTTGATTTCGCTTGTCGAAATCATATCAATGTTGATGTCGTGCTCATAGAGCGCCTCAAACATTTTGGACGCAGTGCCGGGGTGAGACTCCATCCCCGCGCCGACCACGGAAATTTTGGCAACCTCTTTGTCGCAAATCACATTGCTCTCGTCAATGTCAAAGGTATCGAGCACCGCTTGCACGGCTTCTTCGGCATTTTCTTTGGAAACGGTAAAGGTAATGTCCTTACTGTCGTCTCTGCCGACGGACTGCAAAATAATATCCACATTGATTTTCTTCTGTGCTAACTTGGCGAACAGTTTGAACGCCACACCGGGGTTGTTGGGGATTTTCTTCACGGATATACGGGCAACATCGGTATCCTTTGTAACCCCTCTGACCAACATTTTTTCCATTTTTGCGACCTCCTTAACGATTGTGCCGGGCACTCTTTTTAAACTGGAAAGCACTTCGACTTCCACATTGTATTTTTTCGCCATTTCGACGGAACGGTTATTGAGCACCTGCGCACCGAGGGTGGCAAGTTCCAACATTTCGTCATAAGTAATTTCCTGTAATTTTTTCGCGTTTTCCACCTTGCGCGGGTCAGCGGTAAATACGCCCTCGACATCGGTGAAAATTTGGCAACGGTCGGCGTGCATAGCCGCCGCAATCGCCACGGCGCTTGTATCCGAGCCGCCGCGCCCGAGGGTGGTCAGGTCATCGTATTTGTTAATGCCCTGAAAGCCCGCAACCACAACAATGTTATGGCGGTCGATTTCCGCGCGCAGGCGATCTGTCTTAATCGATTTAATACGCGCCATGCCGTAAGCGGAGCTTGTATTGAAGCCTGCCTGCCAGCCGAGCAAAGACACCACCGGACAGCCGAGCTTTTCAATCGCCATGGCAAGTAACGCAATGGAAATCTGCTCGCCCGAGGTCAACAGCATATCCATTTCCCGTTTTGAGGGGGCGGCGTTAATTTCATGCGCCTTTTCAATCAAATCGTCGGTCGTATCGCCCTGCGCCGAAACTACCACGACAACATCGTTGCCTGCGCGGTAGGTATCGGTGACGATATTCGCAACATTCATCACTCTTTCGGCGTTGGCAACCGAGCTGCCGCCGAATTTCTGCACTATCAGTCCCATAAAAACCTCCAAAATCGGCACAAATGCGCCGAATGTTTACCGAGTAAAGCCGTGCTTAATAATCCGTCACACGGATAAGCGACTGCGGCTCAATGCCCGCCGCCGTCAGTTTTTCGCAAAGCACCTGTTCGGTGTCGACCGGCGTTACAAACGCCAATTCGTTTTCGGGCGCGTTTTCACGCGACAGCACCTTCACTTTGCCGAGTTTTTCTTCCAACGCCTTTAATGCCGCCGCTTTGTCTTGCACCTCTGTGCGAATATACAGCGCAGTTTCCAGCGTTTTGTGGTCCACCACATAATTGTCCAAACTCTTGCCCCAGCCGAAAGACTTTTTGCGGTCCACATGCTTTGCGCAGTCAATCACATCGGCGACCACGGCGCTTGCGGTCGGCAATTTGCCCGCGCCTTTGCCGTAAAATACAACATCGCCTATCGCATCGCCGCGCACCAAAATCGCATTAAACACATCGGTGACGGAAGCGAGCTGACTGCCGTTTAACACCACCGCGGGGCTGACCATCGCGGCAATTTTCTCATCGGAGAGGCGCTTGGCTCTGCCCAACAGTTTGATTACGCCGCCGAAATCGCGGACATATTCCACATCCTGCAAGGTGATTTTGGTAATGCCCTCGGTATAGACCGACTCGGGATACACATGCTTGCCGAAACACAGAGACGCCAAAATGCAGATTTTGCGGCAGGCGTCGTGCCCTTCAATATCGGCGGTCGGGTCTTTTTCGGCATAGCCGTTGTCCTGCGCCAATTTGAGCGCGTCCTCAAACCGCATATTTTTTTCAATCATCATTGTTAAGATGAAATTGGTCGTGCCGTTCAAAATCCCGGCGATTTCGTCAATCTCGTTCGCCGCAAGGCATTGGGTAATCGGGCGGATAATCGGAATTCCGCCGCCGACGGACGCCTCAAACAGGAAGTTGACGTTGTTCTCCTCTGCCAACTGCAAGAGTTCATAGCCCTTTGCGGCAACCAATTCCTTGTTGGAGGTCACCACGCTTTTGCCCGCCTTTAAAAGCGACGAAACAAATTCAAACGCGGGGTGCAAACCGCCCATGGTTTCCACCACGATTTTCACATCGTCATCGTTTAAAATGATATTGAAATCTTTAATAAATTTATCCGCATTCGGGTCTCCCGGAAAATCGCGCAAATCCAAAATATATTTCAAATCCAAAGCATCGCGCGTACTGCGCTTGACAATGCTGTCGTGGTTTTTGTTTAAAACCTCAACGACACCCGAACCGACGGTGCCGTAACCCATAACCGCTACAAACATCTTCTCACATCCCAATTTATAATGATACGGATAGCATTTTAGCACACTTCCCGCGCGGAATAAAGTAAAATTTTCAAATTTCGGCGAAAAAAATAAATTTTCTATAAAAGTTTCTATTATTGATTGTAACTTTTAAAAAAATAGTATAAAATGTATATATTATTATTGCTTTTTTCGGCAGTTTTATTTCGGAGGCATCAAAAAATGGACAAGGTGGAAAAACGCAGGTCGTTTATTATCAACATACTGTATGCCGCCATATGGATTGGCATTGGGTACCTTTGCATCAAATATGCGCTCGGCGTGATTTGGCCGTTTGTGGTTTCGCTGTTTTTTGCGATGCTTTTACAAAGGCCCGTCAATGCCATGACGAGAAAAACACCGCTGAAACGCGGAATTTCCTCTGTGATTATGGTGTTGTTGATTGTGGTGCTCGCGGGGTCGATTGTCGGGTTTATTGCGGTACGCATCGCCATGGAGCTCGGCGACTTCTTCCGCTATTTGCTGATGAAAATTGAGGACGCGCCGTCCTTCGCCTCGCAAATTATGCAATGGTTCCGCAATGCGGTTGCCTTTTTGCCGGACACCTTGGAGCAAACCGTCACCGCTTCGGTGGAGAGTTTTGTCAACCGCCTTTTGGGCATTGAAACCGAGTTGAATGCCGCCGCGCCCGCCGCTGCCGACAGCGGCATTGACTTTTCCGTGCTGTCCTCGCCCTTGGGCGCGGTATGGGGCACGGCAAAGCAAATTCCGATGTTTGCCGTCGGGATTTTGGTCTGCATCGTCTCGTGCTGTTTTATGACGGCGGATTATCACAATCTACGCGACGGCATTCTGCGCCAATTCAAGCCCGCTTCGCAAGCCGCAGTGGTCCGTGCCAAGCAAGTCACTTTTTCCACCATCGGCAAAATGGGGAAATCGTATTCCATTATCATCGGAATTACATTTTTGGAAATGGTCATCGGCTTGTTCGTGCTGAAACTCGGCCGTTTGTATACCGGCGGGTACATTTTCGCCATTGCGCTGGTTACTGCCGTTGTGGACATTATGCCGGTGCTCGGCACGGGTACGATTTTAATTCCCTGGGCGGTCATTTCTTTCTGCACGGGGAAATTCGGCTTGGGCGTCGGGCTGTTGGTGCTGTATGCGATTATCGGCATCATCCGCCAAATTGTGGAGCCGAAACTGGTTTCCGCGCAGTTGGGTCTGCCGCCGTATTTAACGCTTGCCGCTATGTATATCGGTACACAGTTGTTCGGCTTTTTCGGCCTGTTTTTACTGCCGCTGTTGCTGACGCTTTTAAAGGTGCTCAACGACGAAGGCATTTTGCATATTTTAAAGCCCGCACCCGCAAAGGTTGCGGCGGCAGACAATTCCGCAGAGCCGCCGTGTGAAGAACCGGCTGTTGACGGCGAAAAGGAAGAAAAAAATGATTGACCTGCATTGCCATCTTTTATGGGATATGGACGACGGCGCTTCGTCTATGGAAAAAACCGTGCAAATGTGCCAAACGGCGGTGGAAAACCACATTCAAATTATCGCCGCCACACCGCATATGACCGATTTGCGCACGCTCGATGATTTTCTCTATCTGCGCAACCGCAAGCTGACGGAATTAGCCCGCATTTTGCAGGCGGAAAACGTATCCGTGCAGGTGTGCGGCGGTGCGGAGGTCTTTTTGAACGAATGGATTTTTGAGGTCGGGGACGAATTGGAGGAACTGACGCTCAACCGTTCGCGCTACTTGCTGTGCGAATACAGCTTGCGCCCGTTCGACCCCGAAAAAGCCATTGTCTTTGCCGAAGAGGTTTTGGAGCGCGGGCTTATTCCGTTGATTGCGCACCCCGAGCGCTACCCCACCTTTCACGAATACCCCGAAATCGTTACGGAACTGCACGGCTTGGGCGCGCGGTTTCAGGTCAATGCCGACTCGCTGACGGGCAGAATCGGAGAAAATGTGCAGACATTTGCAACCGCCTTATTGACGAATGGGCTTGCCGATGTGCTCGCCACCGACGCGCACGGCGTCACGCACCGCAAAAACGATTTCAAAGAAATGCAAACGATGTTCCCGGGCGCCTTGTTACCGGAAATTGTGCAATACACAACGCACACCGTGCCGCTGTGCATTCTCAAAAACGAGCCCTTACCGCACAATCCGCGGTTAAAAACGTGAATTTACAGACCGTTCACACCGCCGCCGCGGATTATTCACGAAATCCGCATACAATAATTGGGAACAATCCGAAAGAGAGGTGTGGGTATGCGCTCCGTTTTAGACCGTTTTTACCGTTTGATGGAAGGGCGCTACGGACTGCGGGGACTGAGCGACCATATGCAAATTCTGCTGGTCGCGGTATATTTCCTGCTGGCGCTTGTGAATGTGTTTGCGCGCACGCGCATAATTGGCGTCTTGGAAATGCTTGTGCTGATTTACACGCTGTTTCGCGTGTTTTCCAAAAATATTCCCGCGCGTGAAAACGAAAACCGCCTTGTCACCGCTTGGGGCTACAAAATCCGCGATGCCTTTCGATTCCGCGAAGCCAATGCACAGCGGCGAAAAGACCGGCGCGCCGAACGAAAAGCACAGCGTGCCGTGCAAAAAGAACGCCGCAAAGACAAGGAACACATTTATCGCGAATGCCCAGAATGCGGCGCAACGCTTCGCTTGCCGCGCAAAAAAGGGAAACATTCGGTTTTGTGCCCGCGTTGCGGCAACAAATTCGGCGTGAAGTGCTGAAAAATACAGAACATGGCCCCCGCCTTTTTCCACATATGCGCGGGGGCTTTTTATGCCTTGTACAGAGGAACTTTTCTAATTTTCGGCAAGGACGGCACAGCAAGGCAGACTTGACCGCCGCCGCGGAATTTGGTATGATACAGAAAACTGCTGTTGAAAGAAGGGTTGCGCTTGGCGCGGTTAAAACGCATTTGTTTTGCGGGGTTGAACGGCGTATGTGCCGTATGGACAGGCATCACTGTCATCTTGATCACGCTCAATATCGCGGCGTATTACTATAATGTTGCGGAATTTCAGCCGTTACGGTATTTGCTTGCCGCCGCAGGTGCCGCGGCACTGACCTTTGCGGTATACACCGTTTGCAAAAAACTGCCGAAGCTGTATGCGTTCTTGCGAAGCAATCCGGACAAAGTATTACTCGGCAGCATATTGCTGTTATTCACCGTACAGGCAGTATTTCTTTCGATCGCGTATGTGCCGCTTGGCTGGGATGTCACGGAAATGATTGAAATGGCGTCCGGAGAGAGCCTGTTTGACACCTACTTTATCCGTTACCCCAACAACACCGTCATGACCGCTTGCTTAAAGCTGTTGTTCCAATTCACCAACAAACTCGGTATGGATGTTTGGCTTGCCGCCATTCTGTTGAGTGCGCTCGCCACAGACCTTGCTGTACTGCTTATCTGCCTGACGGTCAAAAAGGTATTCGGCTTGCGCGCATTTTACATGACGCTTTGGCTGTCCGTTTTGCTGTATGCGTTGCACCCGACGGTATCCACCCCCTATTCGGACACTTACGCCATGCCGTTTACCGCAGGATTTGTCTATTTGGGCACACAATTTCTGTATAGTGATACGCGGCGCGCGAAAGGCAAATACGCGGCGCTTGCGGGCTTTGTACTGTACTTTGGCTACTGCATTAAGCCCACCGTGATGATTGCCGGGATTGCGGCGGCAATTCTTCTGCTGTTGTATTTGAAACGGCCGACGAAGGCGCAAGTCCTTTCCGCCGCATTGTGTGCGGTGCTGTTTTGCGGCGGTGTTTTAACTGCCGCGGTCGCCAAAGAAACGGCAAATCCCGTCATTTTCGGGCATGTGCCGACCGAAGAAGAACGCTATCAAAAGGAATTTCCCCTCTCCCATTTTTTGATGATGGGCCTCAATGAACGCGAAGAC
>JBJEPV010000131.1:0-8574 GCA_051881415.1 Candidatus Fimenecus sp. | reverse complement strand
ACTTGTGGGAGGTCTTCTGTTTATGAACATAGGTTATTTTTGGAGCAAAGCCGAAATACAAAAAGCAGAAACAAAAACCTTTCAAACGGAAAATGAAACCTTCAAGGTTGCAATCATTTCCGATTCCCAGTTGCCGCCCACGCAAAAGCAGTTAGATGAAGAGGACACCTTCCTTGTCAATTTAAAAAAATCCCTGACGGTTATTAAAAACAACAATGTCGATATGATTTTGTATGCCGGAGACATCGGCGATTTGGGCACGCGGTTTGCGTTTCAGACCTATATGGATGCCATAGACGAGGTGTTCGGCGAAGACAAGCCCATTATTCAAACCATTATGGGCAATCACGATTATTGGAACAAAAATGTGTTTACCGCCATCAACCACAGAAAGGCGTTTCAGCAGATTACGGGGCATTCGCCTTGGACGCATTATGTGGTCAACGGGTATCATTTCATCGGCGTTTCTCCCGATTACGGCAGTATGACCGCCGGCTACGGAATCGCTTCGCAATGGTTAGATGCAGAACTGCAAAAAGCACAAGCGGACGCAAACGGCAAGCCGATTTTCGTCATGACGCATAATCAGCCCAAAAATACCAGCTACGGCAGCGAGGATTGGGGCGACAAAACGCTCAATGCGGTGTTGGAAAAATACCCGAATGTGATAAATTTCAGCGGCCATGTGCATTACTCTCTTTTAGATGAACGCTCCGTTTGGCAGGGCGGCTATACCGTGATTAACACGCAATCACTTTCCTATACGGAACTCGAAGAGGGCAAAGAAAACGGCACAATTCCGCCGAATGCAGACGCAACGCCGATGGGCTACATTATGGAGTTCCAAGAGAACGAAATTTTGTTACACCGTATCAATTTTGCCGACGGCAATATGGGCGAAGAACAAAAAACAGATATGCTTTGGTCTTTCCCGTTGCCTTACACCAACGATGGACGGTATGCTTTTGCTACGCGCAAAGCTGCCAATCAAGCCCCCGTTGTGACGGATACAACCGGTACAGCCACCTTTCAGGACGGCAATGTAGAACTGACCTTTGCGGCGGCAAAGGATGACGATTTTGTCCACTCCTATAAAGTCGTCATTGACGATAAAGAAACAAAATACTTTTTCAGCGATTTCTACAACGGTTTAGCGGATATGCAAAAAACCGTGACGCTCACCCTGCCCGCACCGACAGACGGCAAAAAACACACCTACAAAATCTACGCCGTAGACAGTTGGGACGCACAAAGCGCAGATTGCGTGCAAATCGAAACCGAATAAAGAAAACCAACCGAAAAACACCCGACAGGCAGTGAAATGTCTGTCGGGTGTTCGTTTGTGCCTTTTTATTATGTATTTTCCAAAATTTCGCCGGTGCGAATGTGGAAACAAAGTGTGTGCGGTGTACCGTTTTCCGTGTATTTTGTACGCAATACATCGGTTTCGATAAATTCCGCACATTGCACGGTAATGTTCTTATTTGCAAAGGTATCCTTTAATACGGCAAGTTGTTCGGGCGTGTATTCGCTGACATTGTCCGAAATAAACAGCAAGTTGCCGAAAGTGCTGTTGATTTTCGCAAGGAGTTTACGCTCCGCAAAGGTCATTTTGTTGTTCTGGTCACGCAGTAAAAAAACATCGGGGTCGTTTTTCCACGCTCTGCCGTCTAAATGGCGGCGGAAAATGGAGTTACAAACGGCGTGGGGCGTGGAAACCTCTTCGCGGATAACATCTTTTTTCTGCTTCCATTTCAATGAAATGTCCGACCCGATACGGCAGTAATCCACCTTGCCGAATGCGGGCATCATCGGTACGCCGCAGCCTAAAATCAGCTTGTCACCACAGCATTCCCGCAATAAATCCATAGCGTCGCACATAATTTCGCCGCGGGATTTGTTGTGCATGGGCAGTACGCACGCGCCGTACAGGAAGTCCAGCTTTACCAAATCAAAGCCCCAGTCATTTAATACGGTATTGAAAACATCTTTTAAGTATTTTCGTGCGCCCTCGTTGTAAATATCCAAGGAGTAAAATCCGCCCCAGTTATGCCCCGTTTTGTAGGGTTTGCCGTTTTCGTCTTTGATAAACCAATCGGGATGCTCCCCGAACAGTTTCGACTTTTTAACGCCTGCAAAGGGCGCAAGCCAAAGTCCTGCAAGCATACCGCCGGCGTGAATATCGTCTGCAATGCTCTTCATACCCGAGGGGAATTTCTTTGTGTCGGTGCAAAGCCAGTCGCCGATTGCCGCCTGATAGCCGTCGTCAATCTGGAAACAGTCAAAGGGTACATCTAAGGCTTTAATGCTTGCCAAATCACGGCGTACAACCTGTTCGTCCACATTGCCGTAATAATTGTACCAAGTGGTGTACCCCGTGCGGCGCTTTGTTTCACGGCAGGTAACGCCCATTTTTTCAAAATATTCGTCAAATGCCGCATCGTATTCGCCTTTAATAACGGCAAGGGACAGGAGTTCTTTTTCAGATGTAAAGGTTACGCCTGCCAACTCTTTGTCGATGAGAACCGCATTTTTGTGCATATCAAAGGTGACAACGGTGTAGCCCGAACGCTCGGAAAGGGAGCCGTAAATTTCCACCGTATTTTCGTTGCGGATATAGCCGTATGACCAGCCGTAAAACACATTGGCTGTGCGGGGATATTTCCAAAACAGGCTGTCCCCCGATTTGGGGAAGCCGATATTTCCTATGGGCGTTTTTGTGATGCAAAATTCCGTCAGTTTTGTAAGCTCCCGCATACTTTCGCCGTAAGCATATTCAAAACTGTCCGTCCAACTCTGATAGCCGTTGACAAATACACGCTCCGTCTTCTCAAAGGTGTGGGGCAAAACGAATTGCAACACTTTAAAAGATACGGCAGTATTTGGCACGAGAGATGCAAAAAGGCAGTTGTCCTCCGTTTTGATTTTAATTTCAAAATCCTCGTTTTGCAAACGGTCGGTTGTCTTTTCCTTGCCGTTTGCGGTGTAAACGGCACGCAAAGTAAGATTGTCGAAGTTCATCATAATATCTCCTGAATCATTTTAGATTGTATATGTATAGGTTTCGCCTTTGGGAACAGTCACGGTGTCGCCGCCGATTTGCACGGTGTAGTTTTCGCCGTTTTGCACGGTAATATCCACCGTTTTACCGCACAGTTCCATACCCTGTATTTGGAAGTTTTCCCAATCACGCGGCAAATTCGGTTTGATTTGGAACGAGCCAAAGCCTGTCGGTCTGTACCCCAAAATACCCTCGGTGAAAATGCGCAGATACAGCGCACTTTCGGCGGAAAGTTGCGCGGAGTTGCCCTCAGGGAACGCCTCAACAGGATAGGGCGGGTGACAGCCGAGAAGTCGCTTCTTTGTGTACGCGGTGAGCATATTTAACGCCCTGTCGCTTTCGCCCACATAGAAAAGCCCGCGCATACCGTACAGCGCCGCACGGTCCCAATAGGCTTTGGTGCCGCTTTTTGTTAAAATGCCGCTGTCTTTGGAAAGTTTGTCGGACAGCAGTGCTTTAATTGTGCCGTCTTTTCTTGTGTCAATCCCAACAGTCAGGGGCAAACAAATCCACGAGCGCAAATGCGGCTCTTCCGCGCAGTAGCGATAGGTTTCAAAGCCCTCTACATTGGCACCGAAATAGTTTTCAATGCCGTTTTCGATTTTCTCTGCCAGCGCCCGATATTGTTCCGCTTTCTCTGCTTCGCCCAATTCTTTGTAAAGATATTGCAGCGACAAAAACGCGTCATAAGTAATCACCGATGTGGAAAGGTTGGCTTTTCCGCTTTCAAATCGGTTTTCCAACTCGTCGCTGTCGCTTTTCACAATGCCGTCGGCGGTGATTTGGCTTTTTACATAGGTTGCCGCTGTTTCAATGGACGGTAAAAATCGGAGCGTATTTTCACGGTCGCCCGTGCTCAAAAGATAGCGGCAAAGCCCGTAAAGAAACATGGAACTGTCGCCGCGGTCACCCGCGCCGTGCCAAAGCCCGTCACCGCAGGCGATAATGCTTGTGGGAATGGCTTTGTCGGGCTTTGCAAGGGCGGCATACAGCCTGTAACAGTTTAAAGACTGCTCCTGTGCAGTTTTATAACCTAAATAAGCAAACAGCGGGTTTGCGTATTCACATTGGTCATTGGTCCACAGCGCGCCGTAAAAATTGCCACCGCCGGGCGCGTGCATCAAGCCGTTTTTCGTATTGAAAATGCTCTCACTCGCACGGATTTTGCAAAAATCCAACATACGGTTTAAAGTTTCGTCCGGCGTTTTGATTCTCAAACGGGATTTTGAGTCATTTATAAACTCTTTTCTCAATTCCAACTCTGCTTTTGCCTCTTGCAAAGTCAGTTTTTCCGCACCGTAGCAAATTGTGATGCCTTTTTCCTGCCCTGCGTGGAGCGTTAACTGCACACTTCGGTTTGTAAGCCTTGTTTCGCCGTCAAACGAGGCGGTGAATACCGCTTGGTCACGGTTTTCCGCCATAAAAATCTTATGGATTGTGCGTTGCGGCTTGTCGGTTTTTAAGGTAAAGTGCACGGCGGCAGAACCCGTGTTTTTTATGGTAATTTCTTCAATCAACGCCTTTTTATTGCGTGCCGTGGTCAGGCGGCGGCAAATTTCCACATTGCCTGCCTGTTCTTTGATTTGTAAAACGCCGTCAAAGCGGATTTCAGTCACTTCTGCCTTTGCATTTTCAAAATGTAATTGGGCATTTTGAAAGCGGCGTGAAAGACTGCCTCTTGTCTCATTGGGAATCACACGAATTTGGGGAAACACGCAAAAGGAATAGAGTTTCAAGCGTTTCTTTTCATCGACCTTATAACTGATAATCGACGACGCCTCAAACCCTGTCATTTCAATATGATTATGATGGGGGAGTTTGTCTTTTTCAGGCGTAAACACCACGCTGTCCTCACAGAGACGGTAATAGATTTTGCCTGCATCTTTGCCGCTGAAAATGCCCCAGGTGGGGAAGATAAGCGGTTTTTTGTAAATCAGTTTCATCTGTTTTCTGCCTTTGCAGGTGCAATTACAAAATCAAATCGGGCGTTATCCGCATACCACAGCGGGAAATTCGTACCCCAAACATTGTTGTAAAGCACATAGGAAATGCCGTCTTTTTCCATATCCTCAATTTTGTTATCGTATTCCAAAATCTTGCCCTTGCCTACCGAGATAAGCGGTGCGTGCAAGTTAACAAAATCATATTTGCCGTCGGCTGTGTTCAAAATGCTCTTTTCCACGGCATGTAAATTGCGCCCGCCCATGGAGGCTGTGGTACGGTAATCAATTTCCGTACCGATTTTTTGAAGTATGAAATTGTCACCGGTAGCGGCGGGGCAAAGGTGCAAAAAGATGGCTTCCGTCAAACGGTTGGCGTCTTTCTCCGTCCACAGGAGTGAAAAACGCAGTCCCTCTGCGGAAAGAGTATAAACAATTTCCACATTCCGCGGTGCGCCCAGCTCTTCGCAAAGTTTTTGGTCGCATTGAAGCTTTACAAAAATCTTTACGCCGTCCTCCGTTTCACTAACCGTGCTGTCGGTCATTGTATAGTAGAACCGCCCTGTGGGGTATTTGCCCTCGGCATACTTTAACAGCGGTCTGCCGAAATCAGGGTATGCCCAGCCGCCGTTTTGTTTCATATTCCGTGCATAGTGGGTAAACCAAAAATCATAATCCGATTTGTTGTAAGAATGATATTGTAAAATAGGTTCATTATTTTGTTTGATAATTTCCGTATCATTGTGTGTGAAGTGTCCAATACCGCCGTATTCGTTGAGCGCCAGCGTGTATTCACCGAACGAAATCGGACTTTCATATTTTTCCGTACCTTCCGCTGTGGGGAGGCTTTCGGGGCGCAATGCCGCTAAGGCTTTCAACGCAATTTCCTTGTGTGCATCGGATAAAGCGGCAACCGCCTTGTCAATATAGGCCCGCTGTTCCGCCCAACTATTTTCAATTACGCGGTAGGAGCCTTTTTTCTGACCGGAATTGAACCGCCGATTAAATGCGGCAACAATTCCGTGGGGAAAATCGCGGAAAATGTGCTTTGCGGTCACATCGTCTTTTGCACGAGCCCTATTAAAATCGGCTTTTAAGTAGTTTTCGTAATCCGCAAAACTGATTTTGCTGTCCATACCGCAAGTGTGCTCTGCAACACATAACAGCCCGTCGGAAAAACCTTTGTATTCATCGGTATCTCTTGTCATTGAGCCGTCTTTCAGCCATTCCCGTTTTAAGCGCATCAGCGTGCGCAACGCGGCTGATTTATAGGGGTCTGCGGCACTGCCGTGAATCCAGGTGTCGCCGATTTCACCTGTAAGAACAGGCAATTTCTCCCGAACCGCCCAAATTGCCTCGGCAAATTCGTCCAAAGTGCCGGCTGAAACGGTGTAATCGGGATATTCTTTCCCAATGTCTGCAAGTTTTTTCTGTACCGCCTCGGGCGAGGGTGCGCCGTGATTGTCAAGGGTGTGGTCGAAGTACAATACTTCTTCTGTAAATTCGCTTTTGTATGCCCCGCCGTAATCGCCGGAATAGACCACAACCACTTCTGCGCCGCCGACTTTCCACAAAAAGCATTTGGGCACTTCGGGTACGGCAGAAGCGCCGTTTACGCCGATATGTAACAGTTTAATGCCGTGTTTGGCAAGCTGCGGTACAATCGCCGCCGTGTGCCCCGGTACATCGGTCATTTTTGCCGAAACGGTCTTTTTGCCGCGAATTTCATCGAGTCTGTCAACGATAGAAAGTCCGTAGGCGAGTGTTTCTTCGTCTAAAACTTCCGTATGCAGGGTAAAGGGCAGAGCATGGGGCACAATGTTGCCGTCTTTTAGCGCCTTTATCAAGGCTTCTTTCTGGGCGTCTGTTCCGTTTTCCAACGCCTCTTTTAAAATCCACGAGCCTGTGGTCCAAATAAACTTTTTCTCGGTTTCCGTGTTAATATTTTCCGAGAGCGTGATGGCGGACGGGATAAAGGTGTTTATGTACTTTTGCCGAATGTTTTCGGCATAATCCGTAAAGCCTAAATCCAAATGCGTTTTTGAAACAACAATCACTTTTTTCATTTTTGTTCCTCCGCAATGCCGTAAAGCATATAGTCAAGTATTTTTTCCAAGTGTTTTTCGTGTGTGTCAAGCGCGGCGGCATACCCGTCCGCCGAATGCCCTACGCTTATATAACTGTTGAGCATATCCTGCAAAAGCCCGTAATACTGCAATGCGTCCTCGCGCGAAATACCGTCACGCAGTTTTAAGCTGTCCACAGCAGACAAATACAGATGTGCATTATAGGTATCAAATCGGTTTCGGATTTCTTGCAATGCGTGCAAAAATCCCGTTTCCTCCGTGTGCACCGTGGCAAAAATCAGCCTGCCGTACTGCGGATTTTTTTGAAAAAATCGGTACCGTTCCTGCATATACTTTTTAAAATCCGTGCCGAATTGAAAGGCGGACATATGCCGGATAAATGCGTTCACCGCCGTTTGTACACAGCAAAGATACAATTCGCCTTTGCTTTCAAAATTATGGTAAATCAAGCCCTTAGAAATCGAATAGTGGCGGCAAATCTGATTTATCGTTGCGCCGTCATAGCCGTATGTGCCGAATTCCGTCATAGCCGCATTTAAGATTTTTTCTTTGGTGATTTCCGTTTTTTCTGCTTTTTTCATAGAACCCTCTTTTGCTCTTGAAAAGTTCATCGCTGTATGCAAATTTTTATTGTTGACCTATCGGTCAATTATATTATATCTGCCGCAACCCGCATTGTCAATCAGAGACATCTTCGAGAAAACGAGAGGCAGTCTATATGGGCTGTCTCTCGTTTTTACCTTTTATTTTACAGTATAAGTTCTGCCCATTTCGTTTGTGGGGAGCGCGGTATAATTACTGTTATCAGCAACGGCACCGCTGTAATCGCCGTCTTCCCCGAACGGGCTGTTTTTGAAAGTGTAAAGCGAATTATTCTCAAAGGTGCTGTATTTCTTCGCCCGCTTTGCAATTTCGCCGATACTCTTTTGGCTGTTTACCACAATGTTGTTTGAAACATCGCTGTTTGCAGGGTTTGCGGCAAATGCGGGGTCGTTTGTGTTTGAAAAATCGTCGCTGAGCTTTGAAAGCTCGGGATACGCCGTTTTCCAAGGCTCGGCGTTTACATCAAAATCTGCCAGTGTTGCCCAAAGTCCCTCGCCCGGCGTTTTGGAATGGCTGAACCAACCGCCGTTTTTACCGATGCTGTCAATGGCACGGTCATCATAATAAATGGGCATTCCTGCGTTTACAATCACATTATTCTTAACCTCTAAATCACGCCCGCCGCCTAAAAGGAATGCATAGCCGTAAATATTCACAAGCAAATTGCCGTATGCTGTTTGCCCCGAAAGCGCATCATCAAAATAGATGCCGCTTGCCGCAAAATCCGAAGAGCCGATGTTATAAAGGCAGTTGTAGCGGATAACATTGCCGTAATAACTCCAACTGCGTCCCGCGTAAATTGCGCCTGCGTCGGAGGATTTCAGCACCACATCGTGAATGACATTGTATTCAATAATGTGATTGTTGCCGCTGTAAGTAATCG
>JBJEPV010000130.1:0-1558 GCA_051881415.1 Candidatus Fimenecus sp. | reverse complement strand
GAGTGTAAATATTTAGAAAGGGTATGATGTAGCCTCGACTATATCATACAAGAAAAAACTATGATTTATCTCGGTGCGGATCACGGCGGTTACGAACTGAAAGAAGCAATTAAAGCCCATTTGGACGAGCAGGGGATTGCGTACACCGATTGCGGCACACATTCCGCAGAATCGGTGGATTATGCCCCCATTGCAAAAGCCACCTGTGAAAAACTGCTCGCGGACAGCGACAAAACCTCCCTTGCCGTGCTGTGTTGCGGCACGGGTATCGGCATTTCCATGGCGGCAAATAAGGTCAAAGGCATTCGCGCGGCGTGCTGTTCGGATTATTTCAGCGCAAAATACACAAGACTCCACAACAATGCCAACGCCCTTTGCATGGGCGGCAGAGTTGTCGGTGCGGGGCTCGCCTGTGAACTTGTGGATGTGTTTTTAAATACCGAATTTGAAGGCGGCAGACATCAGCGCCGCATCGACCAAATCACCGCGATTGAAGAGGGTACTTTATAATTTCGTATTCTTTTGCAATTTGCCGTATAAAATTCTTGTAATTTTTTGACGGCTGTTATATAATAATTCGGAAAGAAACTAAAAATTCGGGAGGATATTATGGGAAAGGTCGTTATTACCAACCATCCGCTGATTCAACACAAGCTCACGCTCTTGCGCGACAAAAACACAGGCTCTAAGGAGTTTCGCGCATTGGTGCAGGAAATTGCCATGCTGATGTGCTACGAGGCCACGCGTGATTTGCCGTTGCAAGAGGTCGAAATCGAAACCCCCGTTGCCATGGCAAAAACCAAAGTGATTTCCGGTAAAACCTTGGCGTTCGTGCCGATTTTGCGCGCAGGTACAGGGATGCTGGAAGGCGTTTTGGCACTCGTGCCGTCGGCAAAGGTTGGGCACATCGGTATGTACCGTGACCCCGAAACCGTAAAACCCGTTCCGTATTACTGCAAATTACCGTCTGATATTTCCCAACGCGAGGTAATTGTGCTTGACCCGATGCTTGCAACAGGCGGCTCGGCGATTGACGCGATTACGCAGATTAAGACTTATAATCCGAAATCCATTAAATTTATGGGCATTATTGCCGCGCCCGAGGGGCTCGAAGCGCTGACAACCGCGCATCCGGATGTCGATGTGTACTGCGCCGCGCTCGACGAAAAACTCAATGAGCACAGTTACATTGTGCCCGGCCTCGGCGATGCCGGAGACCGTATTTTCGGTACAAAATAACAAAACCAATAAAAGGGCGGTGCAAAAACCCGCCCTTTTTTCCTATTGGACAGGGAGAAGATGAATATGCAAAAAAAGATTTATGCTTTGCTTACCGTTGCGGCGTGCTGTTTTGCTTTGCTGATTTGTACCGCGTGCGGCACGGAGGACAACAGTATTCGCGTAAACACCGCAAAAACCTACCAAACTATGGAAGGCTTCGGCGCCAGCGCCGCTTGGTGGGCGCAGGATGTCGGCGGCTGGACGGAAAATACCGAAAACGGCAACGAAATCCGCACCGAGATTTTAGAATTGCTGTACGGCGACAACGGGATAGATT
>JBJEPV010000129.1:0-8614 GCA_051881415.1 Candidatus Fimenecus sp. | reverse complement strand
ATGAACGGCTTTTTGCAGAAATTAGAGGAATACGATTTATCCTGCAAGGGGTTTTATCTTTCCTCGGGATATACCTCTATCGGCGAAAGAAGATATGTTTTTCATTGGAATACAGATAAATTCCCGAATCCCGAATCGTTTATCAAGAAATTCGCCGATAGCGGCATTCAAATTATTCCAAATATTAAGCCCGCATTTTTGGACAGCCACCCGCTGTATAAAGAAATTGCCGACAAAGGCTATTTCGTGAAAAATCCCGATGGCACGCCTTTTGTGACGGAGTTTTGGGACGGTTTGGGCAGTTATTTAGACTTCACCAATCCGGACGCTTTTGCGTTTTGGTCGGAAAAGGTCACCCAAACTTTGCTGAATTTAGGCGTTGTCGCCACTTGGAATGACAATAACGAATACGATGTCCGCGATTGCGATGCTGTTGCCTGCGGGTTCGGCGGCGAGCAGGTGCAGGCAAGCCGTATTCGCCCCATACTCACTTATTTAATGGTTGCCGCGTCTTACAGCGCGCAAAGCAAGAAAAATCCACAGTTGCGACCGTTCCTTTCCACCCGAAGCGGCAATATTGCGGTGCGGCGTTTGGCGCAAACCTGGTCGGGGGATAACCGCACCGACTTTGCCGATTTGCGGTATTGCCATAATATCGGACTTACAATGTCACTTTCGGGGCTTTCCTTTTACGGTCACGATTTAGGCGGTTTTCACGGGGATATGCCCTCTCAGGAACTGCTTTTGCGGTGGTTACAGCACGGCATTTTCGAGCCGCGCTTTACCGTGCACAGTTGGAATGCAGACGGCTCCGCTACCATGCCTTGGAGTTATCCCGACTGTATCCCCGCTGTGCAAGCATTATTCCGTCAGCGCAAGCAACTGATTCCGTATTTGTATTCTTGTGCGTACAACGCTGTGGAAAAAGAAATTCCCCTAAATGCGCCGCCGCTTTTGTATTACGATGACAAAGAACTTTACAAACAAAACGACGGTATGCTTGTGGGCAGGGATATTTTGGTTTACTTCGCTTTTGACGAGGGGCAAACGGTAGTTACCGCCTATTTGCCGAAAGGGGAAAATTGGTATTTGGACGGCAAAGTGTATGCAGGCGGGCAAAGCGTTTCGCTGACGGTATTGCCCACAGATAAAATGCCCTATTTTGTGCGGTGCGGAAGTGTTATCCCCACCGACGAGGGCGAAACGGTGTTTACCGTTTACCCGCTTCAAAACGGCGAATTTACAAGCGAATTTTTCACCGATGACGGCGAGACCTTCGCTTATCAAAACAACAACTGCGTGCATCTGCATTTTTCGGTACAGTGCACGGGAAACTCTGTTTCGGTGTCCTATAAAAACACAGGGGATATGCCCTTCGCGCCCTGTATCCGTCTTTGCAAAGGCGATGGCAGAACGCTTACGGTAATAAAGGAGGAAAAATGATGGAAAAAGCACAACAAACCCACGGCATAAAGGCAATTGACCGATTTGGCTATGCCCTCGGCGATATGGGCGGCATTTTGACCTTTTCGTTGGTCAATTCCTTTTTGACCATGTTTTACACCGATGTTTTGGGGCTCGCTACCGCCTCTATTACGGTGCTGATGCTCGTGGCGCGTATTTGGGACGCAGTCAATGACCCTATGTGGGGCGCGTTTATCGACTCCCGCCGCCCCACAAAGCACGGCAGATTTCGTCCGTATATTTTTGCTATGTCCGTGCCGCTGGCGATTTCGGCATTTTTGATGTTCTTTAAACTGCCGGGACTTACGGAAAAGCAGTATTTGATTTATGCGTATATTACCTACATTTTTTACGGTATGATGTATACAGGCGTAAATATTCCCTACGGCTCGTTGGCTTCCGTCATTACCGACGATGAAATCGAGCGTTCGTCGCTTTCCATGTGGCGTTCTGTGGGTGCAGGCGTGGGCGGACTTCCCGCGCAAATTCTGTTGCCGCTTCTCGTTTATACCACCGTTGCAAGCGCAGACGGTGGCACGGTGAAAGTGCTTGACGGCGGCAAATTGAGCATTGCCGTCGGTTGCCTTTCCGTTTTAACGCTCGTTACCTTTTTTGCCCATTTTAAACTGACAAAAGAGCGCGTGACCGTTTCGGCAAAGCAAAGTGAAAGCAAATACAATCTTTTCAAAAGTATGCGCTTATTGCTTCGCAACAAGCCGTTTTTGGCGCTTTGCGGCGTGTCCATGCTTTTGATTTGCTTCCAAATGTATACCCAAACGGTATATAACTACCTGTTTAAGAATTTTTACGAAAAGCCGGGCCTTTACAGCATTGTAACGGTTTGCACCTATCTCCCGATGGCAATGTTCTTGCCTGTGATGGGGAAACTGATTCGCAAATTCGGCAAAAAAGAAATTTGCGCGGTGGGCATTGCCTTTGCGGCGGTTATCAACATTGTGATGTACCTTTTGGGCTTCACCGCACTTTCGCAAAATCCCTATCTGTTCCTTTTGATGACCTTCCTTTCGGGCGCAGGGCAAACTTTCTTGGTGCTTGAAATTTGGGCAATGGTGATGGATGTTATCGACTACCACGAGTTGCTTTCGGGCAGACGGGAGGAAAGCACCGCGTATTCGTTCTATTCCTTTGCAAGAAAACTCGGACAAACCGCCGCAGGCGCAGGCGTGCCCGCCATTCTCGGCATCATCGGCTATGACGGTAAATTGGCGCAACAGCCCGCCGCAGTGGTGGAAAAACTCTACGGCATTGCTACCTTGGTGCCCGCCATCATTTTAACCGTATTGTTCGTGCTCCTTTTCTTCGGCTATAAACTGTCGAAAACAGAACTTGAAAAACTGCATACGGCGCTTGAAACTTCCCGCGAAAGTGAAAAAGACTCTGTTAGGAGAACTTTATGAAACAACTTCCGAAACTTCAAAAAATCATTGTCGGCGCGGTATGCGTACTTGTGCTGGCGGCAGGGGTGACTTTGACAGTGTTATATTCGACAGGCGTTTTAAAATTCGCAAAACCCGCAAAAAGCGAAAGCGGAAAATATCTTTTCTGCTATTTTGTCGGCAATGCGCGAGAAGAAGAGCGTATCCATTTCGCCGTAAGCGAGGACGGCTATCATTTTGAAGCGCTGAACAACAACGAGCCCGTCATTTTGCAAACGCGCGGCAAAAAGAGCGTGCGCGACCCGTATATCTTAAAAGGGGAGGACGGTTTTTATTACATCATCGGCACCGATATGGCGTGCGAAGAGGGGTGGACTTCCAACCACGCGCTCGTCACTTGGAAATCCGCCGACTTAATCACTTGGACGGACGAAACCATCATAGACATTTGCGATTTCGGCGGCGAATTTGCCCATACCACCCGCGCGTGGGCGCCGCAGGCAATGTGGGACAGCGAAAAGGGCGCGTATATGGTCTATTGGGCGCATTCCACCGAGGAGCAGGACATTGCGGGTATGTATTATGCCTACACAACGGACTTTAAAACGCTCACCGAGCCCCAGCCTTTGTATATCCGCGAGGGCATTCAAACCATCGACGGCGACATTATTTACAACGCGCAAAACGGCAAATACTATCTGTATTTCAAGCACGATGAAGACCAAACCATCGCCTATGTCACTACTGACAAGATGAACGGTCCGTACAAAGACGAACCCGTGGTGGTGTCGCTCGCGCCGACGGGTGTCGAGGGCAGTTCTATGTATAACATCACGGGAACGGATACTTGGGTGATGCTGATGGACGAATACGGCAAAGGCAGATATTTCGCCCAGCAAACCACCGATATGGAGCATTTCTTAAAACTCAAACAAAGCGATTACAGTTTGGATATGCACCCGCGCCACGGCTCGGTTGTCGCCATTTCCGACGCGGAATATGACGCGTTGGTTGAAGCCTTCGGTAAATCCTAAAATACAATCGTTTCTTTGCGGCGAGCGCTTCCTGCTTGCCGCGTTTTTTCTTGCTTTTCCCATAATGATATGATAGAATATGCCCAAAGAAAGTTTTGCAATTTATGTAGTGTTCATACGGAGGGAATCCCATGTCAGTGCTCACAAAACTTGTTGAAAATGCAATTAACTTATTTCAAAAGGATTCCTTAGCACAGGAAACAGCGGCGCGCGCCGCCGCCGACAAAACCGTCACACCCGGTATGCCCGAAATTCTGCGGCGTGCCGCGGCAGAGGGCGCGGTGCTTTTGAAAAACCAAAATCAAGTCCTGCCGCTTTCGTGCGGCACGCGCGTTTCCCTGTTCGGCAGGGGGCAGATGCAATGGTTTTACACGGGCTACGGCTCGGGCGGCGATGTCAACAAGCCGTATGCTGTCAGCCTCTTAGAGGGTTTGCGCGCCTGCCCGACTGTAAAAGTCAATGAAAAATTGGCGCAGGCGTATGAAAAATGGGACGCAGAAAATCCCATTGACCACGGTTTTTGGGGGCATTGGCCGCGGTTTTACCCGGATATGATGCTGTCGGAAGAAACGGTGCGCGAAGCAGCACAGCAGTCCGATTGCGCGGTGGTGACGATTGGCCGTTCCTCGGGCGAGGACCGCGAAAATGCATTGGAAAAAGGCAGTTTTTACTTAACCGATGCGGAACGGCAAATGCTCTCTTTTGTGACTGCGCATTTTGAGAAAACCGTGGTGCTCCTCAATATCGGCAGTGTGATGGATTTGTCTTGGGTGGACGAATTCCACGGCAAAATCGATGCGGTTTTGCTTTTGTGGCAGGGCGGTATGGAAAGCGGCAAAGCCGCGGCGGATTTGCTTGCGGGTAACGTGACGCCTTGCGGCAAACTGACCGATACCGTGGCAAAATCCTACGAGAAATATCCGTCTGCGGCGGATTTCGGCGGCAAAGATTACAATTTCTATACCGAGGATATTTTTGTCGGCTACCGCTGGTTTGAAACTTTTGCCAAAGACGATGTGCTGTATCCGTTCGGCTACGGGCTTTCCTATACCGATTTTTCGGTGGCGTTTGCGTCTTGCGACGAAAGTGCAGATGGCTTCTCGTTTACCTGTACCGTGCAAAATACAGGCGAGAAATACAGCGGCAAAGAGGTTGTCGCCGTGTATCTCGAAAAACCATGCGGCGTGCTCGGCAATCCCGCACGCGAACTTGTGGGCTTTGCCAAAACAAAAGCATTGGCACCGAATGAAAGTGAAACGCTTACCCTCACCGTGCCGCACAGCGCGCTTTCGTCTTATGATGACAGCGGCGTAACAGGGCACAAATCCGCCTATGTTACCGAGGCAGGGGACTATGTATTTTACCTCGGCGGCGATGTCCGCGCGGCAAAACCGAT
The DNA here is from genome assembly GCA_051881415.1 of Candidatus Fimenecus sp. Classification (GTDB taxonomy): domain Bacteria; phylum Bacillota; class Clostridia; order Oscillospirales; family Acutalibacteraceae; genus Fimenecus. Next base: position 3,323 of record JBJEPV010000129.1, on the reverse strand, counting down.
TTGGACTTACACGCAACCCGAAACGGTTGTGACCGAACAACTGACCGAAGCCGCCGCGCCGCAAGAAGCCTTTTCCGTCATACAGGCGACGGAGAAAAACGGCGTGCGCGTACCGAAAAAGGCAACTGTTTCTACCGCAACGCGTGATTTACGCGCGCGGATTCTTAAAAACTTGCCGCAAGAATATCCGCAAACAGGGGATAAGGGCTACAAACTCGCCGATGTGCGTGACGGCAAAGTGCAAATGGCGGATTTTGTGGCGCAACTCGATTTAGAAGAACTCGAAGCGATTTCCCGCGGCGCATACCGTATGAACAGCCCGCTCGGCGTAGCAGGTAATGCAGGTGTGTACGGCGGTGTGCTCGAATCCTTACGGCAAAAAGGCGTGCCGCCCGTTACGACGACCGACGGCCCGTCCGGTATTCGGCTCTACGCCTCTTGCTCGTTACTCCCTATCGGCACTTTGCTTGCCTGCACTTTTGACACCGCGTTGGTCGAGGAAGTTTACCGCGCAACGGGCGCGGAAATGCGCGACAAGGGCACCGATGTGCTGTTGGGGCCGGGTATCAATATCCACCGCAACCCCTTGTGCGGCAGAAATTTTGAATATTATTCCGAAGACCCGCTGTTGACGGGCAAAATCGCCGCCGCGGCGGTGCGGGGGCTCCAAAGCAACGGCGTTTCCGCTTGCCCCAAGCATTTTGCCTGCAACAATCAGGAATATCGCCGCAATCGCAACGATTCGCGCCTTTCCGAGCGTGCGCTTCGTGAAATTTACTTAAAAGGCTTTGAAATTTGCGTCAAAGAAGCCGCACCGCAGAATATTATGACCTCTTACAACCGCATCAACGGCGTGTATGGGCATTACCACTACGACCTTTGCACCACAATTCTCCGCGGGGAATGGGGCTACACAGGCTGTGTGATGACCGATTGGTGGTTGCGGCACGAAAAATCCCACGAATTCCCGAAACTCAAAGACCAAGCCTACCGCGTGCGCGCGCAGGTCGATGTCTTTATGCCCGGCGGCGAGCGCACAGGCAAAGAAAAGCCCGACGGCACATTGCTCAAAACCTACGGTAAAAAAGACGGCATCACCTTGGGCGAACTCCAACGCACCGCCGAAAATGTCCTGCAGTTTTGTATGCATTCCCCCGCAATGGATAGAATGAAATGATACTATAAACACAAATATTTGAAGACCGCCCCTACACACGAAATGGATTTAAACGGCAGGGCGCTGTCTGCTCACACCGCCATTTTACAGTCAAACAGAAATTTGCACGCGTAGGGAACGGTCTTGACCGTTCCGCAAAAAAATAAACCATATAAGCAAAAAGCAAGTCATAGGACTTGCTTTTTTGTTCGTTTGGGGTATTATCTGCTGTGTTGGATTTCGCTTTATTTCCTACATATCCGATTTTGATTTGTTTTTGATGACCAGTTCCAGCATTACACAATCGCCTTCTTCACAGCACAAAATTCGGTTCTCTTTACACCAATCAATGCGTCGGTATTTCGGCGGAATTACCACGGTTCCGTCGTGGGTAATCAAACCTTCATTATAATTGTCTCTGTCGCCGTCCTGAACAGTAAGAAGAGGTCTATCCAATCCGTAAATCTTATAATATTCGGCAGGAATGATGACATTTTCGTCAAAATCGATAACCGCCTGCTTCCCATCCTGCGGCACAACCATCCTTCTCTTTTGATACGATATGCCGTTCCATACAATATCGTATTTACAAGGCAGAAGAACATTGCCGTTTTTATCAATCAAGCCGTGCCTTGAACCGCTTTCGTCTCGGATGATAACTTCATACGGTTCTCTCCAAGCCGATATGAAAGAATATACAGACGGAAATACTTCCTTTCCGTGCAAGTCGATGATTTTTTGGACAAAACGGCCGAGACTTTCCTCAAACACTTCGACTTCCAAATACCCGTCGTCTGTGAATTCCACATCAGAGAATTGCGGTTCAAATATGACTTTTTGCTGATGCAAATCATACACACCAAACAGTATATCCTCCGAATCACTCTCCGCGTCCTCCTGACCGAAGAAAAACAAGCCATCCTTATATAAAGGCCCAATATCCGAAAATATCGGTTCAACAAGCCATTCTCCCGTTCGCGAAATAACACCCCACTTACCGGTTTCCCAACCGCCGTAATGCGCCGAAAACACTTCGGTTGTATCCGCAAACGCTTCAAGAGAATCAAAAAGGAACGGAATCACTTCTTTTCCGGTTCGGTCGATTGCGCCCCACAGTTCTTCCTCTGTCCAATAATTCCCGATGTTATGCGGACTGTCCCATTTTTTATCAATCGTCCATTTTCCCTTGCAAACCAAAGCGATTCCGTCCGTAAAATCAAAGGCATAGATGTATTGCGGCGGGATGACCTCGTTTCCGTTTTCATCCACATACCCCCAAATCCCGGCAAATTCGGAAAGTTCAGAATAATAAGCAAGCGTCGTATAATCGAGGTGCAAAGTCGAGACTCTGCAAAATCCTTCGCAAAGTTCTCCGATTTCTTGATAGTTACGGTCTAAGCCGGCGGCGATTTCAAATTCCCGGCCGGTCTTATCCACAAAGAAATACTTCCCGTCTCTTTTTACCTTCGCTTTTCCGTCTTTAAAATCGTCTGCTTGATCATAAACCGGGGGAATGACCAATTCTCCGCTTTCGTCGATAAACCCCCACCCTTTGCCAACGATGCCGACGCAGGCAAGACCTTCGCTGAAAGAATTGGTATAATCGAATGTCAAACTTGTCAGCCGTTTGCCGTCTCGGGAAACGTAGGTCGAACCGCCTCTGCCGTTCAAGGCGTTTCCGGAAAATGACGCATTTATCAGACCGGTTTCCTCGTCTTCGTAAACATATTTCGCGTTCCAGCTCCAAAGTTTATGCAGTTGTATATTTTCGTCTTCATACACGGTTTCCTTGCACAAGCGCGGTTCGGTATACAGCTTGCTTTCTGTATACCCCAAATAAGCCGATATAAAAAAGTCATTTTTAAAAACAATACACTGCCCTCTGGAAGGGTAGTCCGGATATTCACTTGGCCGCGAAGAGACAATTTTTGCAGATTGCCATATTTTATCGGTAAAAACATAATGGCGGTATTGCACAGCCTCCTCGGCTTGTGCAGTGCTGTCAATGGGCAGAACATATTTTTTGGTTTCGCCGTTGTCAAAAATGAGTTTTAAAGCAAACCGTTCTGTTCTTTCAGGCGGAAACGGTATGACTTTTAAAAGTTTTGGGGCGTGCGCATACGGATGACTGTCGACTGTTTCCTGCGTTTTCAAAAACTCGGCAACC
>JBJEPV010000128.1:0-1571 GCA_051881415.1 Candidatus Fimenecus sp. | reverse complement strand
GCCGTCAAGCGTTTGCAGGCTGATGTTGCGGCAAAACAGGGTGTCGAGCACCCGCGCACTTTGCGCATTATGCAAAAAGTGCGTACCGTTTTGCGCATACAGAATTTCGTCCAAAAACCGTTCGCCCGCATGGCCGAACGGCGTGTGGCCGATATCGTGCCCGAGGGCGATTGCCTCGATTAAATCAAGATTGAGCCCCAAAACCGCGCCGATGTTGCGCGCAATACGCGACACGAGTTGCACATGCAAGCCGCGCCGCGAAATATCGTCATTTTGATAGAACGAAAACACCTGCGTTTTGTCGGTGTAGCGGTTGTAATAGGGCAAATGCAGGATTTTTTCGCAGTCGCGCACAAAGGCAGGCCGCCAAAGGTTCGCTTTGTCGTGCGCCGGGTCGCGGCGGAGAATCGCTTCATCACGGCAGGCATAGGGATTTTGCCAATGCGCCGCACGGTCCGCCTGTATGCGGTCTTGCAGTTCGTCCGACAATTTTGCGTATTTTAATTTGCCGTTTTTTCCGTTTTTTGGTTGCGTTTCTGCCACAAAAGTCCCCTCCTTGACGGTTAGAGCCGTTTTATAAATCGAATTTGCGGTTTTTCATCTGCAAAGCCGAGCGCCCTGTAAAAGATATGTGCGTCTTGTCGCGATGCACCGGAATTTGCACGAATCCCCGCCGCGCCGATTTCCCGCGCCCAATCTTCCACCGCAGAAAGCAGTGCCCGCCCCGCGCCTGAACGACGGTATTTTTCGGAGACGGCAAGCCCGAGCAGATTGACCAGCGGTTCAAAATACAGCGTTTCGTAATACGCCGCGTGCACAAAGCCAATAACAGTCCCCCCCTGTATTGCCACAAAAACGCGTTCGCGGGATTTGTCAACGGCGGCGATTCGCGTTTGCAACAATTCAGGCGTACACGCATAGCCTAAATCCTCTCTGCAAAGCGCGGTGATTGCTGCGCAATCCGAAAAGACCGCCGCGCGGACAGACACAGGATTTCGTCCCATTGTATTGTCTCCTTTGTGCGTTGCGGTAGGGGCAAACCGTATTCGCCCGCCCACCGTTTTGCCATTCTAACTGCGTCGGTAAGCAAAGAATCTCTTTTCTATTGCGCCTTGTTCTTTTGAGATTCTTCACTTCGTTCAGAATGACAAATTTTTATTTAGATTAGCGGCGTAGCCGCAAACCTTGTATTCCTCCCTCTGACGAGGGTCGACTCCCTCACAGTGTGAGGGAGATGTCGCGAAGCGACAGAGGGAGACCGCCGCCGTCAGCGGGTGGCACGGCGCAGCCGTGACGGAGGGAGAGAAAAAGTCGTAGGGGGCGACGACTCGGCGCCCCGTAATAAATTAAATCTATTTTTGCGGGCGGGCGTGGAAACCCGCCCCTACGCGAAAATACATTGCGTTTGTAGGGGCGGGTGATTCCCCTGACAGGGGAAATGTCCGCGAATGCGGACAAAAGGGTGCCCGTTTTCGGAGAAAATCCGTGCCCGCCCGTGGATTTTTGATGCCGTTTTGCGGAACGGTCAAGACCGTTCCCTACGCGCACGCATTGAAAGTTCAGGGTAGGGC
>JBJEPV010000127.1:0-35880 GCA_051881415.1 Candidatus Fimenecus sp. | reverse complement strand
TTTTCGCCTGAACTGCGTTAAAAATCTTGCCATACGGCAGTATGGCGGCGATTTTGTGCCTTGTTCAAGCAAAAATCTCCTCGTTTTAAACTGCTCTGCACCGAAAATGCAGAGAGTACGGATGGATTTTTGCTTTTGAAGCGGCAGGCGGGCTGACGCCCGACAACGGTGAAAAAGTGAAAATACGCCGTAATATCAAATTTTCGGCATATTGTGTTCAACTCCCCTCACCTTAGAGCGCACGGTACACAACCAATTCTTCCAAAGTTTCGGAATGGGTTGCCGTGCCCAAAACCTCATATTCGTTGCCTTTAAAGTGGCGGTATCTTCCGCATTTTACGGTTTCGCTCATTGCTTTTTCTCCAATTTCCGTTTGTTGCCGTTTTCGTCAACCAGATAGATATTATCGAGTTGCGCGTGTAAATTGCGGCGAAATCCCGCAAGATATTCCTGCCGCAAGGCGTGCTGTTCGGCGCGCTCGGCGTCGGTTAACCCCTCGGGCGTTTTGCTCTTTTTCGCCAAAAAATTGATACGGTCGATTTTTTGTTGGTTCATTGATACAAAATCCTTTCCGATTACAGGGGCAATTCACTTGTCGCCCGTCAATTTTGATATGAATTTACGGAACGGTCAAGACCGTTCCCTACATATGGTAGGGGCGGACGACCTCGGCCGCCCGTGAATTTTAATGCGATTTTACGGAACAACACTAAGGTTGTTCCCTACAATTCGTAGGGGGCGGACGGGCGAGGATTTTCTCCGAAAACGGGCACCTTGCGTCGGGAGCAAATTCTCCGAATTCTGGCACCCTTTTGTTTGCTTCGCAAACATTTCCCCTATCAGGGGAATCACCCGTCCCTACGCGGCGTTCGCCCGCGGAAATTGGATGAATTTTTGCGGACGGGCGAGGACGCCCGTCCCTACGCGCCCGCCGTCACGGCTACGCCGTGCCACCTCCCGCTTGCAGGAAGTATGCAATATACGCGGCAAACTTCCTCCGTCATTTTCGCAAGCGAAAATGCCACCTCCCTCACGGAGGGAGGAATATAAGGTATAAATCCATATTATTATATCGTATTTCTTTTTTCTTGTAAATAGGTGTCGGGTTGTGGTAGAATAGGAATAACAGTACACCGCAAAAAAGGAGACCGCACCATGCCCGAAATTCTCGCACCCGAACAAGTAAAAGCCGCTCTGCGCCGTTTGCACGAAAACGGCTTTGCAGCCTACGCTGTCGGCGGCTGTGTGCGCGACAGTCTGCTTGGCAAAACGCCTTTGGATTGGGACATTACCACCGACGCGCGCCCCGAAGAAACCGAGCGCGTTTTTGCGGATTGCCGCCTGATTGAAACGGGCTTACAGCACGGCACGGTCACGGTACTTTCAGACGGGTTGCCGTTGGAAATTACCACCTTTCGCGTGGACGGCGACTATCTTGACGCGCGCCACCCCGAAAGCGTCTCCTTTACGCGCAATTTGAAAGAAGATTTACTGCGCCGCGATTTCACGGTCAACACGCTTTGCTGGAACGAGCAGGACGGTGTGGTCGATTTGTGCGGCGGTCTTGCGGATTTGCAAAACGGCATTCTGCGCGCGGTAGGCAACCCCGACTGCCGTTTTTCGGAGGACGCGTTGCGGATTTTGCGCGGCATTCGCTTTGCCTCGGTACTCGGATTTACGATAGAAGCAGAAACCGCGGAAAGCATTTTACGCAATAGACAATTATTATCTAAGGTCGCCGCCGAGCGGATTCGTGTGGAGTTTTCGAAATTGTTGTGCGGCAAAAATGCCGCCGCGGTGCTTGACCGTTACCGCGAGGTGATTGCCGTGTTTATCCCCGAAGTGCGCGCGCTGTTCGACTGCCCGCAAAACACGGTATACCACTGCTTTGATGTTTACCGCCACACACTCGCCGCGCTTGAAAATACCGAACCGACCGAAAAATTACGGCTTTGTATGTTTTTTCACGATTTCGGCAAACCCGTCTGCCGTAAAACTGACCAAAACGGCACAGACCATTTTAAAGGGCACCAAAAGGTCGGCGCGGAAATTGTTGAGCCGATTTTAAAGCGATTGCGCTATGACAACAACACCGTAAAAGATGTCACGAGGTGGATTGCCATACACGACCTGAAATCCCCGAAAACCAAAATCGAGGCAAAACAGCTGTTGTCAGAAATCGGGGTTGAAAATTACCGTGCGCTGATAAAAATCAAACGCGCGGACAACCGCGGGAAGGCACAGCCCCACGCGATTGACGACAAACTGCGGCGGATGGAAGATTTTCTTGCAGAAATCCTCGAAAACAAGGAATGTTACGATTTGCGCGGACTCGCCGTAAACGGCGATGACCTGAAAGCGGCGGGCATTCCGGACGGAAAAGAAATCCGTGACGCTTTAAATCGGCTGTTGGAACTTGTCATTACGGAACAATGCGAAAACGAAAAAGACGCTTTACGAAAATGCATATACGCGGCGGCAAAGACAGGAAATGGCTGACAGAAAATCGCAATATATTGCAATTCACCGCAAAATATGCTAAACTAACCGCATATTCTCCGCGCACAATCGGGAACGAAAAACTGTCAGATTGCTTTGTCTAAGGGGTTTTTATGAATATTACTGTCATCGGCGGCGGAAACATCGGCACCGTACTTTTGGGTGAACTTTCCGCGGACAAACAAAATCGCGTTTCTCTGCTGACTTCCAAGCCTGACGCTTGGCAGAAAAAAATTGAAGTCATTTACTCCGAAACCGGCGAGACGGTTTGCGGAGAACTTGCCGAAATCACAAACGACGCCGCAGTGACGGCAAAGGCGGATTTGATTTTCATTACCGTTCCGTCAAACGCTCTGCCCGCCATCGTGCAACGGATTTTGCCGCATATACAAAAAGGCACTGTCATATGTGTTGTTCCCGGCAGCGGCGGGGCGGAATTTGTTTGCCGTCCGCTGATTGAAAAAGGCTGTGTATTTTGCGGCTTGCAACGCGTGCATTGCATTGCCAGAGTGAAAGAATACGGCAAAAGCGTATATGCCCTCAGCCGCAAAAAGGAAATTACCGTTGCCGCCATTCCGCGGGCAAATACCGTAAAAATTGCCGAAACGCTCTGTTCGCTTTTGCATATGCCTTGCCGTGCGCTGGACAATTATTTGGCCGTCACGCTCACGCCGTCCAATCCGATTTTACACACCACGCGGCTGTATTCGATGTTCCGCGACTATCATGACGGTATGCAGTATCCGCGCAACATTTTGTTTTATGCCCAGTGGGATATGCCCTCCTCCGAGATGCTCATTGCCTGTGACGCGGAATTACAGACGCTTTGCAATACTTTGCCGCTGAACTTATCCGAGGTAATTTCCCTGAAAATTCACTATGAGTCGGATACAGCAGAAAAAATGACAAAAAAAATCAGCGGTATCCCTGCGTTTCAAGGCATACTTTCCCCCATGGTCGCGCAAAAAGACGGCTTTGTTCCGGATCTCTCCTCCCGCTATTTTTTAGAGGATTTTCCGTACGGTCTGTGTATCATCAGAAGTTTTTGCCGTATTGCAGAAGTGCCTTGCCCGAACATTGACCTTGTTCTGCAATGGTATGCGCAGTTTATGGGCGTGCAATATTACACGGAAAACGGATTTGACGGAAAAGACCTGTCAACGCTTCCCCTGCCGCAAAACTGCGGGCTTTGCAATACAGAAAAAATCGCAGAATTTTATATGCAATAAACTGAAAGGGGCTGCCCGATGAAAAAGTTTGATACCGCAAAACCCTATGCACCCGATGTGCTTGAAAAACTGCACACCGTACATATTGAAATCTTGAACGATTTTAAAGCCGTTTGCGAAAAGCACAACCTCCCCTATTTCGCGCTGTACGGCACAGCCATCGGCGCGGTGCGCCACAAAGGGTTTATTCCGTGGGACGATGATATTGATGTCGGTATGCTCCGTGCGGATTTTGACCGTTTTTTAGAAATCGCCGACGCGGAATTGGGCGAAAAATATTTTATCCTCTCCCCAAATACGGACAAGCGCTGTACATCAAACGTCATCAAATTGATGTTACGCGGCACCAAATTTGTTTCCGCATTAAACGCAAACGCCAAATGCCCGCAATGCATTTTTATGGATATTTTTCCGTTTGACAATGTTGCGCCCGACGCAAAATCGCAGCAGCGCCAACTGAAAAAGACCGTATTTTTAGACCGCCTTTTGTATTTGTGCGGCACGCCGTACCCGATTATTCCCTTAAAAGGGTTGGTCGGCGAATTGGCGGCGGCGGTCTGCTTTGTCACGCATTATGCGTTGAAAATTCTGCACATCTCGCCGCAGTTTATCTTTCGGCAGTTTGAAAAGCAATCTACCAAATATAACGGGATAGGAACCGAATATATCACCGACTTCGGGCAACCGACGGCGCTTCGGAAAATGTTTAAAAAGGCAGATATGTTCCCGCTGACGGAAGTCCCGTTTGAAACAACGACTATTCATTTGCTCAGGAACAACGATGCAGAACTGCGCAGGGTGTATGGTGACTATATGCAAATTCCGCCGCCGGAAAAGCAAATTAACCACGCGCCGATTGAATTGGTCTTTCCGACAGAATAAATAAAAACGCACCGTGTTCGGTGCGTTTTTGTTCGTGTTATTCGGAGATTTCTTTGTTCGATGCGATAAAGGTCATACGGTCATACGGCTTTTGTGTGCCGTGCCTACGCGCGTGCCCGCCATGGTCGGAGGTGATGAGAATCAGCCAATCCTCCCTTGCATAGGTCGGGCGAGCTTTGACGGCTTCGAGCAAACGAAACGCGACATTGTCCAGCCGGCACACGCCTGCGGCGTACCGCGGATTAACATTTGAAAACCCTGTGCTGTGGCCGTTGCAGTCGGGCGCTTCAAAAATACCGAAAATGCAATCCTTTCCCGCCGCAATCTCGCGTAAAAATCCCTGCAAAAGCGCGCGGTCATCTTCAAATTTTTCAAACAACAGCGGCAAGTTTTCGTGCTTTGCAATTTCGATTTCGTCTTTATAGGTAACAGTAAAATGGTCGGGCCACTCTGCCAAAAAGGCGGTGGATTTGCCGTTTTCTGCGAGTGCGCGCAGTACGGTCGGGCAGTCGCGGCGCAAGGGCTTGTGCTGTTTGACGCCGTTGTCATCGCCCCAAACGCCGGTTAAGATTGCCGACCAGCCTTGTGCGGTGGAGGTTTCCTGCGGATTAGAAGGCACGCCGCCCGCAAAACTCAAATACAGCCCGCCCTCTGCTTTCAGCGCATTGACGGCGCTGTATGCCGAACAAAACAGATTGCCTGTGACCGCTTTGTTTTCGCTTTCACAAAGCAAATGCATACTGTCCGCCCGCGCGCCGTCAAAGCCGATAAGCAACGCTTTTTTCACCTTGTCGGTTTCTTTTGCGAAATGCTGTTGCACCGCTTTTGCGACCGCGGTTTGCGGCAAAGCGGTATCGGTGGTATTCTGAAAAATGCCCGGGGTATTGAGGGTATTCAAATAGGCGCGTTCGGCTTTTTTTGCAAACACAAAAACAAATCCTTTCTCAAAAAGAGGTTTTTTCCATTATGACACAAAAGTATTACGGTTACAAGTCCAAAAGCGCATTTTTTACCTTTTTGATTTGTTGGGTGGGCTATTTTTCCACCTATGTCTGCCGCTTAAATTATTCCGCGGTCATTCCGGAATTGCAGGCGGGAAATGTGTTTTCGGAAACACGCATTGCGGCGGTTTCCTCGGTATTTTTCATCTGCTACGGCATCGGGCAGTTTGTAAGCGGGCTTGTCGGCGACCATTTTGACACACGCAAAATGGTCTTTTGGGGATTGTTTATTTCTGCGCTTTGCAATATCGGGATATTCTGTGTGCACACCTATGCGGTACTGCTTATCCTGTGGGCGCTCAACGGTGCGGTGCAATCTATGGTTTGGTCGCCGATTTTGAAAATCGGCTCGTTGAATTTTGACGCGCCCACCCGCACAAAATTCGGGATTGATTTGTCCACGACCGTTCCTGTCGGTACACTGCTCAGTTACCTAATCAGCCTGTTGACGCTCGCATTTTTGCCGTGGCACTTTGTCTTTTTGACCTGCGGGTTGTTTGAATTGGCGGTCGCCGTGCTTTGGGGCGTTTCCACCAAGGGAAAATTTCAAACCAAATCCCCGAAAACGGTGTCCGAAAACGCCGTGCCGCCGATGCCTGCACGGCAAATTGCCAAGCTCACCTTGCAAAGCGGCGTTTTGCTGTTGATGATTCCGATTGTGATACAAGGTACATTAAAGGACAGCGTTACCCAATGGGTACCCTCGTTTTTTGCAGGCACCTTCGGCTCGGGTACTTCGTTTTCTTTGCTGTTGACGATGCTTTTGCCGATTGTCAATGTCACGGGCGCGTATCTTGCCAAAGCGCTCAATCGGCGGTTGCAAAATGAAATCGCCACCTCGACGGTGTTTTTCGGGATTTCGATGGCCTTTTTGCTGGTTCTGCGGCTGTGCGGCACCAAAAGTATGGTGCTGTCGCTTATCTCCATGGCGGCGGTTACCAACTGTATGTTTGCAGTCAATGTGATGCTCATTACCTTAGTGCCGCTCCGTTTTTCCAAAACCGGGCGCGTGAGCACCATTGGCGGGCTGTTAAACGCCGTGGCGTATATCGGTTGCGGCGTGTTAAACCTGTTGGCGGGTAAGTTATTGGAAACGAACAGCGGTTGGAATGCGCTGTTCCTGCTGTGGATTGTGTTGGCGCTGACGGCGGTTTTGGTCTCGGTGCTTTGCATCCCGCTGTGGCGAAAATTTTGCCGTTCGGGAACAAATTAAACAAATACGGGCGCATTCGCGGGCACCGCTTTCCCTGCCGCGCTTTCAAATTCGGCTGTGACGACAATATCCCTGTGCACGCGGCTGATTTTTAAGGCTTGCAAATGCACGGACTTTGTGCAATCCTCGCCGTTGACGGTAATGCTTTTGAGCACGGACGGCGTCGGCGCGTTGCTTGGCACAATCCGAATTTTTACACTCTCGCACAGATGCACGCGCTGTTTTTCGGCGTAGAGCGCCCCCTCCCCCGTGGTTTGCAGGGTAATTTCAAAGGTGATGCACGCATACAGCACACCCAACATACAAAGCACCGCTGTCAAAACGGCAGCGGCTGTTTTTTTGCATTTTTGCAAAGCAATGCCCCCTTGGTTTTTATGCTGTTGTATTGAAAAATACAGAAAAAATGGTATACTATATAAAATGCTTTTATCGGTGGAGAATTTCAGATGAAAAAGTACTTTCAAAAATACAAGTTGCAATTCATTATGGGGCCTGCATTTAAGCTGGCAGAGGCGATTTTGGAGCTGTTTGTGCCCATTGTGATGTCCAAAATTATTGATGTCGGGGTGAAAAACGGCGACACCGCGTATATTCTCAAAATGGGGGCGCTGATGTTCGCACTCGGCGCGGTGGGGTTGCTGTTTGCAATTATCTGCCAATATTCGGCGGCGGTTGCCCAGCAAGGCGTCGGCACGGATTTGCGCCGCGATGTATTTGCAAAAATTCACGCGCTTTCCGCCGCAGACCGCGCAAAATTTTCCAACGCAACGCTCGTCACACGCTTAACCAACGATATTAACCAAATCCAATCGGGCGTGGCCATGCTCATTCGCTTGATGTTCCGTTCCCCGTTTTTGATTGCGGGGTCGCTCATTATGGCGATGGCGCTGGACCTGAAAATGTCTGTCATCTTTTTGATTGCGGGCGCGCTTGTCAGCGTGATTATGTATATCATTTTAAGCCGTTCATTGCCGATTTACAAAAAAATCCAAAACAAGTTAGATGTGCTCGCGCGCGTGGTCAACGAAAATCTTTCCGGCGTGCGCGTCATTCGCGCATTTCAAAAGACCAAGGCGGAACGCGAACGCTTTTCAAAGGAAAATGAGGATTTCACACGCATACAGGTGCGCGTCGGGCGTTTGAATGCGTTTTTAAATCCCCTCACCTTTGCCGTGATGAACTTAGGCATTGTCGCGGTTTTGTATTTCGGCGGCAAAAATGTGTATGTCGGCAATCTTACGCAAGGCGAAGTGATTGCCTTTACCAATTATATGACGCAAATTCTGCTGTCTATTATCGTTTTTGCCAATGTCATTGTGATTTTTACCAAAGCGGCGGCAAGTATGGACCGTGTGAAAGCAGTTTTGGAAACCGAGCCGACCATGCACGAGGGCAAAACGGAAACCGTAAATACCGCAGAAAAAACCGCCGTATGCTTTGATAAGGTGGATTTCTCATTTCATATTGCCGAGGAAAAGGTGTTAAGCGATATATCGTTTACCATCGAGCGCGGGCAGACCGTCGGCATTATCGGCGGCACGGGCGCGGGGAAATCGGCGCTTATCAACCTGATTTGGCGGCTGTATGATGCGGACAGCGGCACGGTTTCGGTGTTCGGCAAGGATGTGAAAAACTACACCTACCAAGCCCTTCGTAATACCGTGCACAGTGTGCCGCAGGGCGGTGCGCTGTTTAAAGGCACGGTGCGCGACAATTTGCTGTGCGGCAAAACCGATGTAACGAACGAAGAAATTGCCGATGCCCTGCGCATTTCACAAGCATCGGAATTCGTGCGGCAACTGCCCGAAGGCTTGGACGCTCCCGTGGAGGAGGGCGGCAAGAATTTTTCGGGCGGGCAACGCCAGCGCTTGACGATTGCAAGAGCGCTTGTGGGCAATCCCGAAATTTTGATTTTTGACGACGCGTCGAGCGCACTTGATTTTGCCACCGACCTAAAACTGCGGCGCGCATTGCAGGAAACCTATAAAGACAAAACCGTGATTTGGGTTTCACAGCGCGTGAGCAGTGTAAAATCGGCGGATAAAATTCTGCTGTTGGACGACGGCGTTTTGTGCGGCGTGGGTACGCACGAGGAATTATACCGTGATAACGAGCTGTACCGCGAAACCTGTCGCTCGCAAGCCCAAGGAAGCGAGGTGGGCGCATAATGCAGACCTTAAAGCGTTTACTTTCGTATATTCGCCCGTTTAAAAAGAACTTGGTCGCCGCGGTTGTGTCGGCTTTTGTGGGCATTGTGCTTTCCCTTTTGGTCCCCGTATTCATCGGGCTTGCGGTAGACACCATGGTCACGGCGGGCGAAGTGGATTTTCCGCGGCTTTATAAAATCGGCGGCGCGCTCGCGGGCATTGTGTTGCTGTCGGCGCTGTTTCAATGGATTATGACCTACCACAGCAACAAACTCTCGTATTATACGGTGGAAAAACTGCGCAACGATGTGTTTGCAAAACTCGGGCGCGTGCCGCTTTCCTACATTGACCGCAATGCGCACGGGGATATTTTAAGCACCGCTGTCACGGACATTGACATTGTCGGCACGGGACTTTTGCAGGGATTTACGCAAGTGTTTTCGGGCGTGGTCACCATTCTCGGCACGCTGGTATTTATGTTCGTGTTAAATCCGTGGATTGCGCTGGTTGTGGTAGTGCTGACGCCGCTATCGTTCTTTGTATCGTCCTTTATTGCGCGGCACACGCACGACAAATACCGCGAACAAGCAAAACTGCGCGGCAAACTTACGGGATTTGCCTCGGAAATGATTGAAAACGAAACGGTTGTCAAATCGTTTGCGATGGAAGCCGTCAACGCCGAAAATTTTGAAAAAATGAATACGGATATGCAAAAAGTGGGCGTCATCGCGCATTTTTACTCGGCACTTTCCAATCCCTGCACGCGGTTTGTCAACGCGACGGTGTATGCAGGTGTGGCAACCGTAGGTGCAATCCTTTGTGTGCGCGGCAGTCTTTCCGTCGGGGAACTGACTTCGTTCCTCGCCTACTGTTCGCAATACACAAAGCCGTTTAACGAAATTTCGGGCGTGGTGGCGGAATTTCAAAACGCTCTTTCGGGCGCGGCGCGCGTATTCCGGTTGTTAGACGCCAAGGACGAACCCGATGACAGCGCACTGCCTGCCTTACAGGTGGAAAACGGCGCGGTGGACTTTCAAAATATTTCGTTCTCTTATGTATCCGACAAGCCGCTGATTCGAGATTTCTCCCTCTCGGTGAAACCCGGGCAGACCGTGGCGATTGTCGGCCCGACGGGGTGCGGTAAAACAACGCTTATCAATTTGCTGATGCGATTTTATGATTTAAACAGCGGCAAAATCACGGTGGACGGGCAAAACACGGCGGAGGTCACGCGTGACAGCCTGCGCAGTGCGTTCGGTATGGTGTTGCAAGACACTTGGCTGTTTCGCGGAACGGTGCGGGAAAACATCGCCTACGGCGCACCGAACGCAAGCGACGAAGAAATTATCGAGGCGGCAAAAGCAGCGCACGCGCACAGTTTTATTAAGCGTTTGCCCAAAGGCTATGACACGGTGCTTTCTGAAAACGGCGGCAATATTTCCGAGGGACAGCGGCAGTTACTCGCCATTGCGCGGGTAATGCTCAAAAAACCGCCGATGCTGATTTTAGACGAAGCAACCAGCAACATCGACACGCGCACGGAAATCCGCATTCAAAAGGCATTCCAAAAGTTGATGGAAGGGCGCACGAGCTTTATTGTGGCACACCGCCTTTCGACGATACAAAACGCCGATGTCATTTTGGTGATGCGCGACGGGCAAATCATAGAGCAAGGCACGCACCAAGACCTGCTTGCCCAACGCGGATTTTACTATGATTTGTATCAAAGCCAATTTGCAAAAGCGGAATAAACTGAAAAATATAGAAAAAGAGCGAATTTGAAAATTCGCTCTTTTTTACTGCTTTGCAAGAAGAAATCCCCCGAACTTCGTGTGAACGAACTTCGGGGGAACAATTTTGTCAATCAGACAGGGTTGTGATTAGTCGGAAACCGCAACAACAACACCCGAACCAACGGTACGGCCGCCTTCACGGATAGCGAAGCGAAGACCCTCTTCAATTGCGATGGGGGTAATCAATTCAACATCCATTTCGACGTTGTCGCCGGGCATGCACATCTCGGTGCCTTCGGGAAGGGAGATGATGCCGGTAACGTCGGTGGTTCTGAAATAGAACTGCGGACGATAGTTGTTGAAGAACGGCGTATGACGGCCGCCTTCATCTTTATTCAGGACATAAACCTGACCTTTGAACTTGGTGTAGGGATGAATGGAACCGGGTTTGGAAAGAACCTGACCGCGTTCCACTTCGGTTCTCTGAATACCACGAAGAAGAGCACCGATGTTGTCGCCTGCTTCTGCATAGTCCAGAGTTTTTCTGAACATTTCGATACCGGTAACAACGGTCTTTTTCTTCTCATCGGACAAACCAACGATTTCAACTTCTTCGCCGGTCTTGAGCTGGCCACGCTCCACACGGCCGGTAACAACAGTACCACGGCCGGAGATGGTCATAACATCTTCGATGGGCATCAAGAAGGGAAGGTCAGCTTTACGGTCGGGAGTCGGGATATAGGTATCAACCGCTTCCATCAAATCCCAAATCGGTTTGAGTTCAGGAGCGTCCATATCGCTGCCGCTGTATTCAAGTGCTTTGAGTGCGGAGCCAACGATAATCGGGGTGTCGTCGCCCGGGAAGCCATACTCGGAAAGGGTTTCACGGACTTCCATTTCAACGAGTTCAAGGAGTTCCGGATCGTCAACCTGGTCAGCTTTGTTCAGGAAAACGATGATGTAAGGAACACCAACCTGGCGAGCAAGCAACAAGTGCTCTTTGGTCTGTGCCATCGGGCCGTCGGTAGCAGCGATAACAAGGATAGCACCGTCCATCTGTGCAGCACCGGTAATCATGTTCTTGATATAGTCAGCATGGCCGGGGCAGTCAACGTGCGCATAGTGACGAGTATCGGTTTCATACTCAACGTGTGCGGTGTTGATGGTGATGCCGCGCTCTCTCTCTTCGGGAGCCTTGTCGATCATGTCATATGCTTCGAACTTTGCATAACCCTTCATAGCGAGCGTCTTGGTGATTGCAGCGGTCAACGTGGTTTTACCATGGTCAACGTGGCCGATGGTACCAATGTTAACGTGCGGTTTGCTACGGTTAAATTTTTCCTTTGCCATTGGAATTTCCTCCTTTATTTAGCGCAAATATTTTACAAAATGCTATGTGCTTGTATTTTACCAATAATCAGGCAAAATTTCAAGTCTTTTTCTGAAATTAGTCTTTCTTTGTACGCTCGGAAATAATTTTCTCTGCGATAGACTTCGGAACCTCTTTGTATCCGTCGGGTTCCATGACATACTGCCCGCGACCCTGGCTCTTTGAGCGCAGGTCTGTGGCGTAACCGAACATTTCGGACAGCGGCACATGCGCGTTAATCTGCTTGACGCCGGTTCTGTCCTCAAAGCCCTGAATTTCGCCGCGGCGGGAGTTCAGGTCGCCGATAACATCGCCCATATATTCTTCGGGCACGATGACAACAACCTTCATAATCGGCTCTAACAGCACGGGGTCTGCTTTTCTTGCGGCATCTTTGAAAGCCATAGAACCGGCAATCTTAAACGCCATTTCCGAAGAGTCAACCTCGTGATAAGAACCGTCGTACAGCGTGACTTTCACATCGACCATCGAATAGCCTGCAAGTACGCCGGACTGCATTGCGCCCTGAATACCTGCGTCAACCGGCCCGATGTATTCTTTCGGAATGGCACCGCCGACGATGTTGTTGACGAATTCGTAACCCTTATCGGGATTCGGCTCAATGTTAATCTTAACATGACCGTACTGACCTTTACCGCCCGACTGACGCGCGTACTTCGTATCGGAAGACGCGGGCTTGCGGATGGTTTCGCGGTAAGCAACCTGCGGCTTACCGACATTGGCTTCTACCTTGAATTCGCGAAGCAAACGGTCCACGATGATTTCGAGGTGGAGCTCGCCCATACCTGCGATAATGGTCTGACCGGTTTCTTCATCGGTATAGCACTTAAAGGTCGGGTCTTCTTCGGCAAGCTTTTGCAGACCAATACCCATTTTCTCCTGACCGGCCTTGGTTTTCGGTTCAATCGCAACACGAATAACCGGCTCGGGGAAGTTCATCGACTCCAAGATAATGGGGTGTTTCTCGTCGCAGAGGGTATCACCCGTAGTGGTGTTTTTGAGACCTACTGCCGCCGCAATATCGCCCGAATAGCAGACTTCGATGTCTTCACGGTGATTTGCGTGCATTTGCAGAATACGGCCCATTCTTTCACGGTTGTCCTTCACGGAGTTATACACACTCGCGCCGGCTTCAACCGTACCCGAATACACGCGGAAGAAGCAGATTTTACCGACATAGGGGTCGGTTGCAATCTTGAATGCGAGCGCGGAGAACGGCTCGTCGTCGGAAGAATGACGGACTTCTTCTTCATCGGTATCGGGGTTAATGCCCTTAATTGCCTCAACATCGGTGGGGGCGGGCATATAATCGACAATCGCGTCGAGAAGCGGCTGAACGCCCTTATTGCGGTAAGAAGTACCGCAGGTAATCGGCACCATGGTGTTCTCAATCGTCGATTTGCGAATGGTTCTTTTAATCTCTTCGACGGTGAGTTCTTCGCCGTTGAAGTATTTTTCCATCAGTTCATCGTCCTGCTCGGCGACATGCTCGATAAGTTGGTCACGGTATTTCTGTGCCAGCTCTTTCATATCGTCGGGGATGGGCTCACGGCGGACATCCTTGCCCAGGTCGTCATAATAGATTTCTGCATCCATTTCGACCAAGTCGACAATGCCCTTAAAGGTGTCCTCACAGCCGATGGGCAACTGAATCGGAACGGGGTTGCACTGGAAACGCTCATTGACCATATCCAGCACGCGGTAGAAGTCCGCGCCCATAATGTCCATTTTATTGACATAAATCATACGCGGAACATGGTATTCGTCAGCCTGACGCCAAACGGTTTCAGACTGCGGCTCAACGCCGCCCTTTGCGCAAAGAACGGTAACGGAACCGTCCAAAACACGAAGCGAACGCTGCACTTCAACGGTGAAGTCAACGTGGCCGGGCGTGTCGATAATATTGATACGGTGCTCTTTCCAGAAACAGGTGGTCGCAGCGGAGGTGATGGTAATACCTCTCTCCTGCTCCTGCGCCATCCAGTCCATGGTGGCATCGCCGTCGTGGGTTTCACCGATTTTATGGTTTACACCCGTGTAAAACAAAATACGCTCAGTGGTTGTCGTTTTACCGGCGTCGATGTGCGCCATAATACCAATATTTCTTGTTTTTTCAAGAGATACCTTTCTCGGCATAACATCCTCCAAACCTTACTAAAACGGCTGTAATTACCATCTGAAATGGGCAAATGCCTTGTTGGCTTCTGCCATCTTGTGTGTGTCCTCGCGCTTTTTGAATGCGGAGCCGGTCTGGTTCACGGCATCCATAATTTCGTTCGCAAGACGCTCTTTCATGGTGCGCTCGGAACGCTGACGCGCATACAAAGTAATCCAACGAAGCCCGAGGGTTTCTCTTCTTTCGGGACGGACTTCAATCGGCACCTGATAGGTAGCACCGCCGACACGGCGCGCCTTAACCTCTAATACAGGCATAACATTTTCCATCGCATTTTCAAAAACCTCTAACGGGTCCTTGCCCGTTTGTTCAGCGATGATGTTGAATGCGTCATAGACGATTTTTTGGGCAACGCCCTTTTTACCGTCGAGCATAACGCTGTTGATCAGTCTGGTGACCAACTTGGAATTGTAAAGCGGATCGGGCAAAACGTCACGTTTTGCAATCTGGCCTCTTCTTGGCACAACGCTTCCCTCCTTCATAAGAATGATATCATAGGTACTCGGTGACAAAACCCCGTGGTGTCCATGCAGAAGGTCAGACTATATATAGTATAACCCTGCATCGGTAAACCTTTGCAAGTAGATTCTGTCGTTTTTTGGGTAAGACTTACGAAAAAGTCTTATTTCTTTGCGCTCTTCGGACGCTTTGCACCGTATTTGGAACGGGCCTGCATTCTGCCGTTAACGCCCTGGGTGTCCAGCGTACCGCGAATGATGTGGTAACGCACACCGGGAAGGTCCTTAACACGGCCGCCTCTGATGAGCACAACACTGTGTTCTTGCAGATTGTGACCTACGCCCGGAATGTAAGCGGAAACTTCAATTCCGTTCGTAAGACGCACTCTGGCAAGTTTACGAAGTGCAGAGTTCGGCTTTTTCGGTGTGTCGGTTTTGACGACGGTGCAAACGCCGCGCTTTTGCGGAGAAGCGTTGTCGGTCATAACATTCTTTTTCGAGTTAAGACCTTTCCCGAGTGCCGGAGCCTTCGATTTCTTTTCGAGTGTCTGTCTGCCGTTGCGAACAAGTTGGTTAAAGGTTGGCAAGTCATTTTCCTCCTTTTTAAAATAATTTTTGACACAGCGTGTCAGCAAAGCGGACATCTCTTTTCAAAAAAGATGTTCGCTTTGCTCACACAAGGTAAGATTTTAGCACTGAAAACCTTACCTTGTCAAGTCTTTTTACAAAAATTGTTACGCAGTAACCTCTTCGCCGTCGTTTCCTTCGGTAACGGGCTCTAATTCCACATTGCTGTAACATTTCATACCCGTACCGGACGGCAACAGCTTACCGATGATAACATTTTCTTTGAGGCCCATCAGCGGGTCAACCTTGCCCTTAATGGCGGCGTCGGTCAGCACGCGGGTGGTCTCCTGGAAGGAGGCCGCCGACAGGAACGAATCGGTCGCCAAAGAGGCTTTGGTGATACCGAGCAACACCGGCGAGCAAGTCGCGGGCACGAAGTCCGTTCCGTGCTCTTGCGCATAGGCTTCCGCTTCGCGGTTGGCGTGGGCAAACTCGTTCTTTTCCACGGTTGCACCGGGCAAAAGCGAGGTTGTGCCGGGTTCGTCAACTTTGAGCTTGCGCATCATCTGGCGAACGATAACCTCAATGTGCTTATCGTTGATGTCAACACCCTGCATACGGTAGGTACGCTGTACTTCTTTAATCAAATAATCGTGTACGGCGTTGACCCCGTTGATGGCGAGAATATCGTGCGGATTGGGCGAGCCCTCGGTGAGCGCTGTCCCCTTCTTCACATAAATCGGGTTGCCGTCGGCATCGGTTTCGGTATTGAACCGTTTGCGGAAGCCGTACGGAATCAGATAACTTCTCTCGTCTGCGGTTTCTTCGTTGGTAATCACGATATGCTCGTTCTTTTTGATTTCACGGAACGAAAGTTTACCGTCGATTTCGGCAAGAATGGCGAGTGTTTTCGGCTTTCTTGCTTCAAACAGTTCTTCAACACGCGGCAAACCTTGTGTGATGTCCTGGCTCGATGCGATACCGCCGGTATGGAAGGTACGCATCGTCAACTGTGTACCGGGTTCACCGATGGACTGTGCGGCGATAATGCCGACCGCTTCGCCGACGGTGACAGGCTCGCCGGTTGCCAGGTTCGAGCCGTAGCACTTAATGCAGACGCCGTGCTCGGATTCGCAAGTGAGCAGCGAACGAATCTTGATGCGGCGATCCGCCGGATTTTCGCGGGCATTGACCATATCCGCAATTTTTTCAGCGGCATCCTCGGTCACCATTTCGTCTTTGGAGTGAATCAACTCGCCGGTGGCTTCATCGACGAAATCCTCCAACAGATAACGGCCGGTCAAGCGCTCTTTCAAAGGCTCAATCATTTCCTTGCCGTCGGTGATGTCATAAACCTCAATGCCGTCATGGCAGTGGCAATCCTCTTCGCGGATAATCACATCCTGCGAAACATCGACCAAACGTCTGGTCAAGTAACCGGAGTCCGCGGTACGAAGGGCGGTATCCGCCAAGCCTTTCCGCGCGCCGCGCGAAGAAATGAAGTATTCGAGAACATTCAAGCCCTCGCGGTAGTTTGCACGAATCGGAACTTCAATCGTTTTACCTGCCGTGTTTGCGATAAGGCCGCGCATACCGGCAAGCTGACGCAACTGGCTTTCCGAACCACGGGCGCCGGAATCGACCATCATATAAATCGGGTTCTCTTTGCCGAGGTTGTCTTTCAAGCCCTGCGCAACTTTATTGGTGCATTCTTCCCAAACCTTGATAACGGATTTGGAGCGTTCGGCGTTGCTCATCAAGCCCATTTTGTAGTTGGCTGTAATCGCATCGACGCGTTCCTCCGCCTTTTCAAGCAATTCGCCCTTCTGCGGCGGAATGGTCGCGTCGCAAACCGCGACGGTGATGCCGCTCTTGGTGGAATACTTATAGCCCTGCGCCTTAATTTTATCCAGCATTTCGGCGGCGACGGTTACGCCGTGCACCTTAATGCACTTGTCAATAATCTGCCCGAGCGTCTTTTTGTTGACGAGGAAATCCACCTCTAATTTAAACGCATTGGCAGGGTCGCTTCTGTCCACAAAGCCCAAATCCTGCGGAATGGGATTGTTGAAAATAATTTTACCGAGGGTGGTATCGAGAAGCTGGGAACGGGTTTCGCCGTCAATCTCTTTCGTCATACGCACCTTGATTTTGGAGTGCAAGCCGATGTAGCCCTCATCATAAGCCATCACCGCTTCGTCAAAGCCCGTAAATACCTTGCCGTTGCCCGGGTCGTCGTCTTTATCCATCGTCAGATAATACGAACCAAGAATCATATCCTGCGTCGGCACGGCAACGGGTTTCCCGTCGGACGGCTTTAACAGGTTGTTGGCGGCCAGCATCAACAGTCTGGCTTCTGCCTGCGCTTCTGCCGAAAGCGGCACGTGCACCGCCATTTGGTCGCCGTCGAAGTCGGCGTTAAACGCGGTACAGCACAGCGGGTGAAGCTTAATGGCTCTGCCCTCGACCAAAACAGGCTCAAATGCCTGAATACCGAGTCTGTGCAAGGTCGGCGCACGGTTCAGCATAACGGGGTGGTCTTTGATGACCACTTCCAAAGCGTCCCAAACCTCGGTTTTGGAGCGTTCCACCATTTTACGGGCGGATTTGATGTTGCCGGCGACGCCGGTTTCCACCAAACGCTTCATCACAAAGGGCTTGAAGAGCTCCAATGCCATTTCTTTCGGCAAGCCGCACTGATAGATTTTCAGTTCGGGGCCGACCACGATAACCGAACGGCCGGAATAGTCAACACGCTTACCTAAAAGGTTTTGACGGAAACGGCCTTGTTTGCCTTTGAGCATATCGGAAAGCGATTTTAACGCGCGGTTATTGGGACCGGTCACCGGTCTGCCGCGTCTGCCGTTGTCAATCAACGCGTCAACCGCTTCCTGCAACATTCTTTTTTCGTTACGGATAATGATTTCGGGCGCGTTTAACTCCAACAGTCTTTTCAAACGGTTGTTGCGGTTAATCACGCGGCGGTAAAGGTCGTTTAAGTCCGAAGTCGCAAAACGGCCGCCGTCGAGCTGTACCATCGGGCGAATATCGGGCGGAATGACCGGCAGAACATCCAAAATCATCCATTCGGGGCGGTTGCCCGACTGCTTGAATGCTTCGGCAACCTCCAAGCGTTTGAGAATACGGGTTTTCTTTTGCCCTGTGGCGTCGGCAAGCTCCTCGCGAAGCTGTGCGCTGAGCGCGTCCACATCAATTTCTTCAAGCAGGGTTTTAATCGCTTCTGCGCCCATACCCGCTTTGAAATCGTCCTCGTATTTTTCACGCATATCGAGGTATTCTTTCTCGGAAAGAATCTGCATTTTGGTCAATTCCGTGTCGCCGGGGTCAGTGACAATATATTTCGCAAAATACAGCACTTTTTCAAGGTCACGCGGAGAAATGTCCAAAATCAGACCCATTCTCGACGGAATGCCCTTGAAATACCAAATGTGCGAAACGGGCGCAACCAATTCAATGTGCCCCATGCGTTCACGGCGCACTTTGGATTTTGTAATTTCCACGCCGCAACGCTCGCAGACCTTGCCTTTGTAGCGAATCCGCTTATATTTGCCGCAGTGGCACTCCCAGTCCTTTGTCGGCCCGAAAATGCGTTCGCAGTAAAGACCGTCGCGCTCGGGTTTCAAAGTACGGTAGTTTATGGTTTCGGGCTTTTTGACTTCGCCGTAAGACCATTCACGAATCTGGTCGGGCGAGGCAAGACCGATTTTGATTGATTCAAACGATATATTTTCCATCTGTCAGTACCTTCTTCCTTAATCAATGCACGAAACAAAGCTGCGAACGGTTAGAATTCTTCATCCATCAACTCGTCGCCGGGGAAATCTTCCTCTTCGTCGTCCAAATAGTCATTGAACGCATCGTCGCCGAGCTCTTTTTCCGCATCTTCATCCGTCACATACCCGTCATCGAGCGTGACATCGTTCACAACATCGGTATTCAAAGTTTCATCTTCGTTGATGACCGCACCGACATCGCCCGCCTCGTCCTCGAAGGTCTGGCGCAGGTCGATTTCCTCGCCGTCTTTATCGAGCACCTTCACATCCAGTGCCAAGGATTGCAATTCCTTAATCAACACCTTGAACGATTCGGGGATACCCGGCTGCGGCACATTCAAGCCCTTAACAATGGATTCATAGGTCTTGACACGGCCGACAATATCGTCGGATTTGATGGTCAGAATTTCCTGCAAGGTATACGCCGCGCCGTAAGCCTCCAACGCCCAAACTTCCATTTCACCGAAACGCTGACCGCCGAACTGTGCTTTACCGCCCAACGGCTGCTGCGTAACGAGGGAGTACGGGCCTGTGCTTCTGGCGTGAATCTTATCGTCAACCAAGTGGTGGAGTTTTAAGAAGTACATCACGCCGACCGTAATCGGGTTGTCGAATTTGAGACCCGTTCTGCCGTCGGTCAAAATAGATTTGCCGTCCTCACGGTAGCCGGCTTCTTTGAGCGCTTCGCGGATATCCGCTTCGTGTGCGCCGTCAAAAACGGGCGTGGCAATCTTTTGCCCGAGCTTGCGGTAAGCAAAGCCCAAATGCACTTCCAAAACCTGACCGATATTCATACGGGAGGGAACACCCAAGGGATTGAGCACGATGTCCAGCGGCGTACCGTCATCCAAGAACGGCATATCCTCCTGCGGCAAGATGCGGGAAACAACGCCCTTGTTGCCGTGGCGGCCCGCCATTTTATCGCCGACGGAGATTTTCCGCTTCTGCGCGATATAGCAACGGACAACCTTGTTCACGCCGGGGCTCAATTCGTCGCTGTTTTCGCGGGTGAAAATTTCCACATCCACAACGATACCGTATTCGCCGTGCGGCACGCGCAAAGAGGTGTCGCGCACCTCGCGCGCTTTCTCGCCGAAGATGGCGCGCAACAGGCGTTCCTCGGCAGTCAGTTCGGTTTCGCCCTTCGGGGTGACCTTACCGACCAAAATATCGCCGGAGTGCACCTCTGCACCGATGCGGATAATCCCGTTTTCGTCCAGGTTTGCAAGCGCATCCTCACCGACATTCGGAATATCGCGGGTGATTTCTTCCGGCCCGAGTTTGGTTTCGCGGGATTCGAGTTCGTATTCTTCAATATGCACCGAGGTATACACATCGTCGCGCACCAATTTTTCGTTGATGAGCACGGCGTCCTCGTAGTTGTAACCTTCCCAGGTCATAAAGCCGATTAAGGCGTTTTTCCCGAGCGAGATTTCCCCGTTGGAGGTTGCGGGGCCGTCCGCGATGACCTCTTTTTCCGCAACGGTTTGTCCCTCCGAAACAATCGGTCGCTGGTTGACACATGTGCCCTGATTGGAACGCATAAATTTGATTAAGTCATAATGGTCTACCGTGCCGTCCGCAGCGGTAATCTCAATCACATCCGCGGTGGCCTTGGTCACCGTACCGGCGCGCTTGGCAAGCACAACCGTGCCCGAATCGACCGCCGCCTGATATTCCATACCGGTACCGACAATCGGCGACTCGGTTTTTAAAAGCGGCACAGCCTGACGCTGCATGTTCGCGCCCATCAATGCACGGTTCGCGTCGTCGTTTTCTAAGAACGGAATCATCGCGGTGGCGACGGAAACCATCATTCTCGGGGAGACATCCATATAGTCCGCTTCGCCCGCTTCGACTTCCATAAACTCGTCGCGGTAACGGACATTGACCTTTTTGCGGACGAAACGGTTGTTTTCGTCGAGCGGCTCATTCGCCTGCGCAACCTTGTAATCGTCCTCGACATCTGCGGTCATATAGGTCACTTCATCGAGCACCACGCCGGTTTCCTTGTCGATACGGCGGAAGGGCGCTTCAATAAAGCCGTATTTATTGATGCGTGCGAAGGTGGCGAGATAGGAAATCAAGCCGATGTTCGGACCTTCGGGCGTTTCCACGGGGCACATACGGCCGTAGTGGCTGTAATGCACGTCACGAACCTCGAACCCGGCGCGGTCACGCGACAAACCGCCGGGGCCCAATGCCGACAGACGGCGTTTGTGCGTCAATTCGGCAAGCGGGTTGTTCTGGTCCATAAACTGCGACAGCGGCGAAGAACCGAAAAATTCTTTGATAGCCGCCATCACGGGGCGAATGTTAATCAGCGCCGCGGGCGTAACCTTGTCGGGCTCCTGTGCCTGCAAAGTCATACGCTCTTTGACCACGCGCTCCATACGGGAGAAGCCGATGCGGAATTGGTTCTGCAACAGTTCGCCGACCGAACGGATACGGCGGTTGCCCAAGTGGTCGATGTCGTCGGTGGTGCCGACGCCGTGGCCTAAGCAGTTGAGATAGTTGATGGTTGCGAAAATATCGTCAATGGTGATGTGCTTCGGAATGAGGTCATCACAGCGTGCGGCGAGTTCTTCGGAAAGCGCCGCCTTGTCATCGCCGCATTTGTCAAGCACTTCGCGAAGCACCGAGAAGCTGACCTTTTCATTGATACCGAGTTCTTCCAACTCTTCCTCGGTAAACATCGGGACATACTCCGCAATATCCACCATACCGTTGGAGAACACCTTGACCTCGTCGCCCTCGTTGTCAATCACGGCGACATTGACGCCCTCCTGCTCGATACGGTAGGCAAGCTCGGACGAAATATAGTCGCCCTCGTCGGCGAGGATTTCGCCGGTTAAGTTGCTGATAATCGGCTCTTTCGCTTTAAAGCCCGCAATGCGTGCGGAAATGCCGAGCTTTTTATTGTATTTATAGCGACCGACGCGCGACAGGTCATAGCGGTGCGGGTCAAAGAACAGCCCGTCCAAATGCGCCTGTGCGGTTTCGAGTGTCGGCGGTTCACCGGGGCGCAGTTTTTTATACACTTCAATAAGCGCCTGCTCGGTGTTGATGGTGGTATCCTTTTCCAAGGTTGCTTTGATGCGCTCATCATAGCCGAAGAACTCCAAGATTTCCTGATTCGTGCTCAAGCCCAAAGCGCGGATAAAGGTCGTGATGAAGATTTTGCGGTTTTTGTCGATACGGACATAGAACAAATCGTTCTGGTCGGTCTCGTATTCGAGCCAAGCGCCGCGGTTCGGAATGACGGTAGCGGTATACAGCTCTTTACCGTTTTTATCATGCGTCATACCGTAATAGACGCTCGGCGAACGCACAAGCTGTGAAATAATCACGCGCTCTGCGCCGTTGATGACGAATGTACCGCTGTCGGTCATCAGCGGGAAATCGCCCATATATACTTCGTTTTCTTTGATTTCGCCCGTTTCCTTATTTAAAAGACGTGCGGTCACGCGCAAAGGCGCCGCATAGGTCGCGTCGCGCTCCTTGCACTCTTTTACGGTGTATTTGGGGGTGTCATCCATTCGGTACCCGACAAAACTTAAAACCAGGTTCCCCGAATAGTCCGTAATGTCTGCCACATCACGGAATACCTCTTTTAATCCCTCGTCTAAAAACCACTGATACGAATTCTTCTGAATTTCGATAAGGTTGGGCATATCCATAACCTCATTGATTTTCGAGAAGCTCATACGGGTGTTTCTTCCGAGTTTGACAGGTTTGACATTCACCATAGGGCTTATCACTCTCCGTTCTATATTTGTTCAACAAAGCCCCGAAACGGGACTTGGAGATTCCTACAAGAAATCATAGGCGTAAGGGTTGCTTTTCGGCATTTTTTATGGTAAACTACCTATGCTTTAAAATGCGCAAGAGCACACCTTACCACTTTAATAGCAGTTTAATATTCTACACCTGTCAAGTCTATATGTCAAGCGTTTTTTATAAATTGCTGTGTTTTTCAGCGCATTGCGAAGTGCTATTCTTTTTTCGGAGATGTTCCCCATGCAAGATGTATCCATGCTGCAAAACCGACTCTGTACGCTCGTGCTGTTCCGCGCCCTGTTACAAGACGGCGCGGTTTCTGCTTTTTTGCGCGTCAGGCGACAGGCGGAAGTCGGGACAGAAGACGCCGCCGCCCGCGCCGGCGAATTTATTGCGGCGCTTTACAGAACGGGCGATAATTTAAGCGACTATATCGCCGATTTGGTATTCGAGGACGAAAACGCCTACATACGCCGTGCCGCCGAAGGGAGGCTTACGGAAAATTACGAGCGTACATTGCAAACCGAGCTTGCCGTTTTGCAGGACTTTTGCGATTTGACCGCCGAGGCGTTTCAAACCTTTACGGGGCTTTCGATTCCCCTGCCCGTATGGCAAAACACACCGATTGACTTGCGCGCCGTTTACACACAGCGCATCGAAAACATTGCGAAAATCGGCTACGGTATGTTTGCAAAATACCATATGTTCAGTTTAAAAGACGGGAAAATAACGCCCGTTCGCCACCCCGACCCCCAACGCCTTGCGGATTTTTCGGGCTATGAACTCGAACGAAGCCGCATTATTGCCAACACAAAAGCGTTGCTCGGCGGGTGCCCCTGCAACAATGTTTTGCTGTACGGCGACGCAGGTTCAGGGAAAAGCAGTACCGTGAAGGCGATTGTCAACGAATATAAAGACGAGGGCTTGCGGCTGATTGAGGTCAAGAAAAACGAACTGTTTTATTTGCCCGATATTTTGGATTCGCTTGCCAAGAATCCTTTAAAATTCATTATTTTTATTGACGATTTAAGTTTTGCCGCCGACGACAGCGATTTCGGCGCGCTCAAAGCCATTTTGGAGGGAAGTGTGTCGGGCAGAAGCCGGAATATTGCAATATACGCCACCTCCAACCGCCGCCATTTGGTGAAAGAGCGGCTGTCCGACCGCGAGGGCGATGACCTGCATATGCAGGACACCATTCAGGAATTGACCAGCCTTTCGGCGCGCTTTGGGTTAAAAGTTACCTTTTCAAAGCCGGACAAAAAACTGTATGAGAGCATCGTGCGCGACTTGGCAAAGCAGTATCATATTGAAATGCCCGAGGACGAGCTGTTCCTAAAAGCGGAGGCACACGCGCTCAGAAGCGGCGGCAGAAGCCCCCGCACGGCAAAACAGTTTATTGAATACCTCGCGTATACGGCAAGCCACGAAGTATAATTGACTTTTGGTATATAATGGTATACTATATATTTACTATGCCGCACGGCAAAAACTGAGAGGAAAACTATGAGAGAAGCACTACATGATTGGGAAAATCCCGCCGTTATCAAACGCAACAAAGAGGACGGGCACACCATTGCCTTTGCGTTCGCGGACGCGAAAAAGGCGGTGCGCCGCGAAGCGCCCGACACCAAAATCACCTTGAACGGCGATTGGAAATTCCATTGGCAAAGAGGGCTTAGAAACGAGCCGACCGATTTTTACAGAACGGATTTTAACGACGAGCATTGGCGCACCATTCCTGTGCCGTCTGTTTGGCAGACGCAAAAAACGGGCAGTGTGCCGTATTATTACGCGAGCACCTTCCCCCGTGCCATTTCGAGAAGTAAAGGGAAAATCCCCTCGATTGACCACGATATGCAGGAAATCGGCCACTACCGCCGGTATTTCAATTTGCCCGAAAACTTCGAGGGCAAGGAAATCTTTTTGCACTTCGGCGCGGTGAAATCGGCGTTGGAAGTCTATGTCAACGGTGAATTTGTCGGCTATTCGCAAGGCTCTATGACCCCGCACGAATTCGATGTGACCAAATACATAAAGCCCGGTGAAAACTTGGTATGCGCCAAAGTCTACCGTTACAGCGACGCGACCTACATTGAGGACCAGGATATGTGGTGGCTTTGCGGCATTTACCGCGAGGTGTATTTGTTCTGCGAGGAAAAGGTTTGCCTGCGCGACTTCTTTGTGACCACCGATTTGGACGCGGAATACAAGGACAGCGACACCAATGTCGAAATCACCGTAAACAATTATACGAAAGAGACAAAATCGGCAACCGTCACCGCCGAAATCATCGGGGCGGACGGCAAAAAGCAAAAGCTCGGCGCGCTCGAATTTGATGCCGTAGCAGGCAGTACAACGGTTAACATCCGCAAAACGGTGAAAAATCCGCTGAAATGGTCAGCGGAAACCCCGAATTTGTATACCCTGTTGCTCACTTTGGAAGCAGACGGCGTAAAAACCTACAAGGCAATCCGATTCGGCTTTAAAAAGGTGGAAATCGTCGGCGAGCGCATTCTCTTTAACGGACAGCCGATGCTGCTGCGCGGCGTAAACCGTCACGATTTCGACCCCGACTGCGGCTGGGCAGTACCGAAAGAGCGCTATTATCAAGACTTGGATTTGATGAAACGCGCCAACATCAATTCCATTCGCACCTCGCACTATCCCGATGACCCGTTCTTCTATGATTTGTGCGACGAATACGGTTTTTATGTGATGGACGAATGCGATATGGAAAGCCACGGCGTGCGCCGCAAGGGCGTGCCGGGAGACAACCCCGTTTGGACAAACGCGGTTGTGGACAAAATGGAGCGTATGGTCTTGCGCGACCGCAACCACGCGTGCGTATTTATGTGGTCGTTGGGCAACGAGGCGGGCGACGGCACAAACTTCACCAAAATGAAAGAAGCCGCACTGGCGCTCGACAAAACCCGTCAGTTCCACTACGAGGGCGACTTTGATTTGACGAAATCCGATGTCATTTCGAGAATGTACCCCTTAAAAGACACCATGGATAAACTTTGCAACAAAGAAGCCATCACCATTACGCTGTATGACAACATTGCCAATCAGTTGGCGGCGGACTCCAAACCCATTCCGAAAGAGGCATACACAAAACCCGTTATTCTTTGCGAATATGCACACGCGATGGAAAACAGCCTCGGCAACTTCCAAGAATATATGGACGATTTTGAGGCGCACGACCATATGTGCGGTGGCTATATTTGGGACTTTGTTGACCAATCCTTACGCCTGAAAACGCCCGACGGCGACCATTGGCTGTACGGTACGGACTTTGAAAAATCCGAGCCGCGCCGCCCGTTGCAGTTGCCGAATACCACGGCTATGACGGGCAGTAACACCTATTTCTGCGCAAACGGCATTATCGCTGCCGACCGCAAGCCCCATCCGTCCTATTACGAGGTGAAAAAGGTCTACTGCGAAATCAAAGTCACCGAAAAAGACCGCGAAAAACAGATTTTCACCGTTAAAAACAAGCAGTTGTTCACAGACCTTTCCGATTTTGACTTCTGCTGGAAAGTCGAAGCCGAGGGCGTGGAAATCGAAAGCGGTGTCTGCGAAAATGTCAACGCCGCGCCGCTGTCGGAAAGCGATTTCACCGTTCCCTATTCCAAAGAGAAATTCCCGGCGGGCAAAGAATGCGTTTTGACCGTTTCGTTCCGCAACAAAACCGAAAAGCGCTGGTGCGAGCAGGGCTTTGAACAGGGCTTTGACCAATTCGTGTTGCAAGAGGCGGCAAGCACCCCCGTCTTACACGACGGTGCACCCGTCACCTTAACAAACGGCGCAAATACCGTTTCGGTAAGCGGCGAAAACTTCGCGGTGCGTATTGCAGGCGGGCAGATTGTGTCGCTCCAATATGACGGCAAAGAAATGCTCAAAGACAATGTACGCCCCAACTACTTCCGTGCGGTCACGGACAACGACCTGTCAAACACGAACTTTGTGCCGTTCTTAATTCCGTTCCACCCGTATTACGCTTGGCAACGCGCGACAAACGGCTTAAAAGGCAATATTGCCAGCGCGGCTGTGCAGGCGGACGGCAGTGCAAAAATCGAAGTCAAATGGACTGTGGGCGGTATGAAGAATGTTTCGTCTTTGATTACCGTGTACCCCGACGGTGCCATCTCAATTTTCCACAAAGGCACGCCGACGCATACCCTCACCCGCTTCGGCACGCAAATGGCGTTCTCGGGCGATTTGGAATATGTGAAATGGTACGGCAGAGGGCCGCAAGAAACCTACTGTGACCGCAAAACGGGTGCACGCATCAGTTTGCACGAAATGACTGTCACCGATTTAGAGCACCACTATATGCGTCCGCAGGAAAACGGCAACCGCACCGATGTGCGGTTTGTGGAATTGACCGACAAGGACGGCAAGGGGTTGCGCTTTGAAGCCGAAGCCGGCACGCCGTTACAATTCTCCGCTTGGCATTATTCGCAGAATGAACTCGAAAAAGCCACGCATATTCACGAATTGAAGCACCGCGATATTACCACATTCAACTTTGACTTGGCACAGCTCGGCGTGGGCGGCGATATGCCGGGTGACGCGCATGTGCGCGAGCCGTATATTTTGCACGGCAACCGCGAATACGCCTACACCTTTACGATGTCCCCCATTCGCTGATTTGTAAACACACAAAAGCAAGCCCTCTGCCGTTTGGCAGAGGGCTTTTCGTATGGTGTTCAAATCATAGAAAATCAGATTTTCATAACTGCGCCGTCTTTGGCAGAGGAAACCATCGCGGTGTAACGCGCAAGCCAACCGCTCTTGATTTTCGGTTCGTGCGGCACATAACGCTCTTTGCGCTTTGCCAATTCCTCATCGGAAACGCGAACATTGACGGAAGCATTCGGAATATCAATGTCAATCATATCCCCTTCTTCAATCAAACCGATTTCACCGCCGCAAGCCGCCTCGGGCGCAACGTGCCCGATGGACGCGCCGCGCGACGCACCCGAGAAACGCCCGTCGGTAATGAGCGCCACGGTTTTGTCGAGTTTCATACCCGCCAAAGCCGAGGTCGGGTTGAGCATTTCGCGCATACCGGGGCCGCCGACAGGGCCTTCGTAACGGATCACCACAACATCGCCGTCTTTGATTTTGCCTTCGTAAATCGAAGCAATCGCCTCGTCCTCACTGTCAAACACGCGTGCAGGGCCGGAATGCACCAGCATTTCGGGCGCGACGGCACTGCGTTTGACAACACAGCCGTCTTTGGCAATATTGCCCCACAAAATGGCGATGCCGCCCGTTTCGCTGTACGGATTGTCAATCGGACGAATGGCGTCGGTATTTTTAATATACGCGCCTTCGATATTTTCGCCGACGGTTTTGCCCGTAACGGTCAAAAGCGACAAATCGAGCAGCCCCTTTTTCGCAAGTTCCGCCTGTACGGCAGGCACGCCGCCCGCGTTATTGAGGTCGTGCATATGGGTGGGGCCTGCGGGCGCCAAGTGGCAAAGATTCGGCACTTTCGCACTCATTTCGTTAAAGGTCTTTAAATCCATCGGGCAACCCGCCTCTTTGGCAATCGCCAACAAATGCAATACGGAATTGGACGAACAGCCAAGCGCCATATCGCACGCCAAAGCGTTGCGCAAGGATTTTTCGTTGACAATATCGCGCGCTTTGATGTCATTTTCGACCAAATGCATAATCGCCATACCGGCGTGTTTCGCAAGTTGCGTTCTGCCCGCGTGCACGGCGGGAATGGTGCCGTTACCGGGGAGGGCAATGCCCAAAGATTCGCAAAGGCAGTTCATACTGTTGGCGGTATACATACCCGAGCACGAGCCGCAGCCCGGGCAGGTGTTGTTTTCAAATTCGCAAAGTTTTGCGTCATCAATCATATTTGCTTTGCGCGCACCGACGGCTTCAAACATTTTGGAAAGCGAGGTTTCCACGCCGTCCACAAGGCCGGACATCATCGGGCCGCCCGAGCAAACCACGGTCGGAATATTGATGCGAAGCGCGCCCAACAGCATACCGGGCACGATTTTGTCGCAGTTCGGCACGAGCACAAGCCCGTCAAAGCCGTGCGCCATTGCCATCGTCTCGACGCTGTCGGCAATCAATTCGCGCGAGGGCAGAGAGTATTTCATCCCGATATGCCCCATGGCAATGCCGTCGCAAACGCCGATAGCCGGCACCATAATCGGTGTGCCGCCCGCCATACGCACGCCCGCTTTGACCGCTTCGGTGAGTTTATCCAAATGAAAATGCCCGGGCACAATTTCGCTGTGCGCGGAAACAATGCCGATTAACGGGCGTTCGAGTTCTTCCTTTGTATAGCCCATTGCATAAAACAGACTGCGGTTCGGCGCGCGTTCCACGCCGTTTAAAATGTTGTCACTGCGTAATTTCATATTTTTGCCTCCCGGAAGTGATATAACAAAATAAAATGCATACTTTAAAAATCCGTTCCTTTTCCCTGTTTCCATTTAATAGGATTATAGGCAATGTATTCTCGAACGGAAAGGTACTGCTGTTCGTTTGTCAAAACGGTATCATAAAATGATTTCTGCCAAATCGGGTTTTGATACTCTGTTTCCGCGTGTATCCGTCGGCTCACGCCCGATTTGTAAAGCCCGATGATTTCCGATACCGTAGGGAACGGTCTTGACCGTTCCGCAAGGTCACAGCCCAAAATCAAAATCAGATGAATATGATTCGGCATAACGATGTAATCGTCAATCCGAACACCGTTATAGCGAGTTGGAATTTTTAAGAGTTCTGCTTCGGCGATTTTTCCGATTTTTGTGAGATGCACGGCGGAACGGTCTTGACCGTTCCCTACACAACCAAATATGTTTTCCTTATTATGCGTACAAACCGTGAGGTAATAATACACTTGTGCGGCATAATCATAGTCTTTTAAACGCGGTAATTTTCTGTTTGGCAAATTCATAGTTTCACCCATTTCCCGCGGTTGACTTTTCCTTTTTTCGGAACGGTCAAGACCGTTCCCTACACAAACACGCTGAACTTACAGCATACTCAGAACGAATTATTTACTATTTTATGCGCATAGGCTGAAATTTGCAAGGTTTATTTGTGAAAAAGAAAGAAAAAAGCACGAAAAAGGCGGGCATATACACCCCGCCTCTCGTTTTTGGTTTATTTTTCAACCGTTACATATTGATGCTCGGTCAAAACGCCGTTGTCGGTCACGGTGAGCAGTGTGCCGCCGTTCATGTCACCGTCGGCATAGCAACGGTCGCCCGTTTTCATACCGTAAGTTAAGCGCACGCCCTCATACAGCACGGAATAGTTGTTCACATGGTCGTGCCCGACCACCACATTTTTGGTACTGCCGAGGTCTTTTATCACCGAGAACATTCCCGAATTTACGCTCGGGCAACAAACCGTTTCGCGCTTTTCACCGAAGCCCATTGCGCTGTCATAGCCGCTGTCTTTCCATTGCAGATATGCGTTGTAGTATTCGGGCAACGCGATATGGAAGAACAATACCGACTCGGGCGTTTCGCCGCCGTTCACCTGTTTTGCACCCTCCACAGCCCATTTGTACCACGCAATTTGGCTTTCGCTGATAAATTCATAGCCTGTGCCGAATGCGTCTTGCTTGCGCGTACCGTCTGCATTGAATATGTATTCCTGCGTGTCGTTGTCAATCGCGTCGGCAATCATTTTGCGCTCCTCGGGCATATTTTCATACCCGCGCCAAGCGCCCGAGTCCATCATAATCAGCGACTGCACGATTTTGTCACCCTCCATAATGTTGATGACATAATTGCCGACACCGCCGATGTTGTTCGGGCCTTTTTTGAACAGGCAGTATTCGGACTCCATATAGCGGTCAGCCAACCAATTTTTGTCGGCATTGCCCTCGCCGTCGTGGTTGCCGAACACAGGCGCCCACGGAATCCCGAACGAATCCATAAACTTGATGAGTTGTTTTTGCGAGTGCTTTTGGAATGGTGCCCAAACCTGGTCGCCCGTCATCGTGATTAAATCGGGTTGTGTTTCCTTGACAAGTTGACGAATGGTTTCCTCGGTATATTTTCTCTGCCCGATGTCGTACCAATCATCGTACTGAATATCGGCAAGGTTCAGGATTTTAAAGTCCTTGCCCGGTTCTTTTTGCAAAACAACCGTATCTTCTAAACGGTAAGTGTCGCTTGACAGCCAAAATTCGCTGTTTGCCTTGCCCTTGACGGGAAAAGCCCAAATCCCGAACGCGATAGCCGCTGTCAGCAAAACCGCCAGCACAATCGCCAGGGCTTTGATAATATTTTTCTTGGTTTTGCGCATTCTTTCTCCCCCTCTTTCGGCGTTACAACGTCTGCAACGCCTGTTCAATATCCGCCAAAATATCGTTGACATTTTCAATGCCGACCGACAGACGGATTAAATCGGGTGTTACGCCGCACTCCACCAATTCCTTGTCGGAAAGTTGGCGGTGTGTGGACGATGCGGGGTGCAGTACACAGGTGCGCGCGTCGGCAACGTGTGTGACAATCGCGGCAAGTTTCAAAGAATTCATAAATTTCTCTGCCGCTTCTCTGCCGCCTTTCACGCCAAACGAAATCACGCCGCAGGTGCCTTTCGGCATATACTTTTGGGCGAGCGCATGGTATTTGTTGTCAGGAAGCCCCGGGTAATTCACCCACGAAATTTTGTCATTCTTGGCGAGATACTCGGCAACGGTTTGCGCATTTTCGCAGTGGCGCTCGACGCGCAGAGCGAGCGTTTCCAACCCCAAATTCAGATAAAAACTGTTTTGCGGTGACGGTGTAGAGCCGTAATCGCGCAAAAGCTGGGCGACGATTTTGGTGATGTACCCCGCTTTGCCGAAATCACGGGTATACACCGCGCCGTGATAACTTTCATCGGGCGTGGTAAGCCCCGGAAATTTGTCGTTTTGTTCCCAATCGAAATTGCCGCTGTCAATGACCGCGCCGCCGATGGTGGTGGCGTGCCCCTCCATATATTTGGTGGTGGAGTGGGTGACAATATCCGCGCCGTACTCGAACGGGCGGCAGTTAATCGGTGTAGGGAAGGTGTTGTCCACTATGAGCGGCACACCGTGCGCGTGGGCAACGCGGGCAAATTTTTCAATATCGAGAATATCCAAAGAGGGATTTGCAATCGTTTCGCCGAACATCGCCTTTGTATTGGGGCGGAACGCCGCCGCCAGTTCTTCCTCACTTGCATTCGGGTCAACAAAGGTAACCTCGATGCCGATTTTACGCATGGTCACATTGAACAGATTAAATGTGCCGCCGTAAATGGTTGCGGCGGAAACCAAATGGTCGCCTGCGCCGAGAATGTTAATCAGCGCAAAGAAATTCGCCGACTGCCCCGAAGAAGTCAGCACGCCCGCAACGCCGCCTTCGAGCGCGGTGATTTTTGCGGCAACGGCGTCATTGGTGGGGTTGGCAAGGCGGGTATACATATACCCCGGCTCTAAATCGAACAGCTTTGCCATCGCTTCGCTGGTATCGTATTTATAAGTTGTACTTTGGTAAATCGGCAGTACGCGCGGTTCGCCGTTTTTGGGGCTGTACCCGCACTGCACGCATTTGGTTTCAAGCGCGTAATCCTGCATTTATGCTTCCTCCAAAAATTTACGCATAATATCGGGGCCGTTTTCAATGAAAATGCCCGTATTTTTTGCGGTTTCTTCGTTGATACTGTCCACGCCCTGTTTTTCGTTCGCCTTGTGATAAATCAAATACGGCACGGGGTCGGCGGCGTGGGTTTGCGTGACAATCGGTGTGGGGTGGTCGGGCAAGACCATAATTTTATAGTCCTCCCCGATTTCCTGTAAGCCGTCCAGCACAATCGGCAATACGCGGCTGTCAATCATTTCAATGGCTTTCACCTTGTTTTCGGGCTCGTTGCGATGTCCGCACTCGTCGGGCGCTTCCAAATGGATATACACAAAGTCACAGCCGTTTTTGAGCGCGTCCACTGCGGCGTGCGCCTTGCCCTCGAAATTCGTGTCGATATAGCCGGTCGCGCCCTCGACCTCGGGGGCTTCCATTTTGGCACATTTGGCAATGCCTTTTAACAGGTCAACCGCCGAAACGATTGCGCCTTTTTTGCCGTACACATCGGAAAACGCGGGCAACATCGGCTTTTTGCCCTCGCCCCACATCCAAATGGAGTTTGCGGGGCGTTTGCCCTCGGCAACACGCTTTTTGTTGACGGGGTGTTCGGACAAAAACGCGTAACTGTCTTTCATCATTTGAATTAACGGCTTGGCATTTTCGGATTCGGAAAGATATTCGCCGACCACGCGCCCCGAAATATCGTGCGGCGGCGTCATATTGCCGAGGTCGGTTGTGCCGTTCGACCAAACCAAACAGTGGCGGTAACTGACGCCCGCATAAAACTTGAACATTTCGTTGCCGAAGTGTGCTTCGACATCTTGCATAATCTCGGCGGCTTCTGCCGTGGAAATATCGCCCGCGCAATAGTCCACCATGGTTTTGTCTTCATAATTCGGCGCGTCGGACAATGTGACAAGATTGGTGCGCAAGGTCACATCGGTATCTTTCAAATCCACACCGATGCTTGCCGCCTCCAACGGCGAACGCCCCGTATAGTATTTTTTCGGGTCAAAGCCCAAAACGCTCATATTGGCAACATCACTGCCGGGCTTTAACCCCGCGGCAACCGTGCGTACAAGCCCGACCTCGCCTTTTTGGGCGAGCGCGTCGATATGCGGCTTGTCAGCGCACATCATCGGGGTTTTGCCCCCCAGGGCGGGCACAGGATAGTCCGCCATACCGTCACATAATACCACTACATATTTCATTGGGAATGCCTCCGCATTTTAAAAGTCTTGTTTATCGTTGTCCGCTTCATCACCGTTGAAAACGGTTTTGTCCGCAGTTGGGGTTTCCCCGCCGGGTACAAAGGTGCTTTCGGGTGCAGGCGGGGTAAAGGGTTGTGCGCTTTGCGCTTGCACATTCGGGTCCGCATAAGGTGCTTGCGGCGGCGTGTACGGTGCATTTTGCGCATACGGATTTGCCGCATTAGGCGCTTGCTGTGCATAGGGGTTTGCCGCATAGGGATTGGCTTGATACGGTGCCTGCGGATTTTGCGCGTAGGGTTGCCCCGAAACGGGCGGCTGTGCGCCGTACGGCGGCACGGGCATCAACCCGAATTCCGCGGGCGCGGCTTTGCCCTGCGCAATCGCGTAATTCTTTAAATTTTCATAATACATGGCCTGTGTGGTTTGCACATACGGCACAACATAGAATGCCGCAAGCCCGAAGGTAATGCCCGTCAGCATATACCACAAAACAAAACTCAAATCCAACACGAAGATGTCGCTTTTAAAGCCGTCTGTCATGCGGCGGCTCAAATCGCGCGCCTGGCTTTGCGACAGATTCGGATTGTCGTGAATCACATTGTGTACAAAGCGGTATTCATAGGATTTGATAATCCCGGGAACAAACAGCAACAGCGACCACAGTGCAATGATAATCTGCGTGACAAATCCAACGGTAAAATATTTGCCGTAACGGTCTAAGCCCTCTTTGTAAAGACTTTGCCATGCAGGATTAAAGCCGCGGATTTGGTTTAAATAATACCCTGCCATCGCCACGGTAAAGGGAATAAGCAACCATGTAATGGCATTGGTGCCGACAGAAGCGGTATACTGCGTATCGCCGTCCTGCGCAACCTGTTGCAACACCGTAATTCCGCCGGAAATCGCGCCCTGCAACAAAAACAGCGGCAAACAGGCCAGCGCCATAGAAAGCCAGCGGCGGTTTTGCCCGATAAAATTGCGTGCGTCCGCTTTAATCGCGGCTCGGTTTAAAACTTCCATAATATCCTCCTTATTTTTCGATCACCGCCGCTTACGCGCGATGCCATTTCACGCCCTGCGGCGTATCCTCCAAAACAATGCCCTGTGCTTTTAACTCGTCGCGGATGCGGTCCGCCTCCGCCCAGTTTTTTGCCTTGCGTGCCGCCTGACGCGCCTCGATTAAGGCTTCGATTTCGCTGTCAAGGGCTTCGGCTTTACGGTTATAAACAAGCCCCAAAACACCCGTCAACTCATCAAACAGTTTGATTGCATACGCCACAAGGTCTTTGGAACCGGACTCCAACACCGAAACATTGATGTCGCGCACCAATTCAAATACGGCGGCAATGCCGTCGGCGGTGTTTAAGTCATCATCCATCGCGCGGCAGAACTGCTCGCGGCGGCTGTCCAGTTGTTTTTTGATTTCGTCTGCATTGTCGGGCACGGTGTCGCCCGCGTTTTGCAAGGCAAAATCCAAACTGTCGCGGCAGGTGTAAAGGCGAACAAGCGACGCTTTGCACTGCTCGATAATATCCACGCTGTAATTGATGGGGCTACGGTACTGCGAAGAAATCATCAAATAGCGAATCGGCTCATAGCCGTATTTTTCGGCGACATCGCGCACGGTGAAGAAATTGCCCAAGGATTTGGACATTTTGACATTATCCACATTGATATAGCCGTTGTGCATCCAATATTTTGCGAACGGCACACCGTTACAGCACTCGCTTTGCGCGATTTCGTTTTCGTGGTGCGGGAAAATCAAATCCTGCCCGCCGCAGTGAATGTCAATCGTGTTGCCGAGATAGCGGCGCACCATTGCCGAGCACTCAATGTGCCAGCCGGGTCTGCCCTTGCCCCACGGGGAATCCCACGCGGGCTCGCCGGGCTTTGCGCCTTTCCAAAGGGCAAAATCCATCGGCTCTTTTTTGAGCTCGCCGATGTTGATGCGCGCGCCAGCCTCCAAATCTTCGAGCGGCTGGTGCGACAGTTTGCCGTACTCCTTAAACTTTTTGGGGCTGAAATACACATCGCCGTTTTCCACGGGATAGGCATAGCCTTTTTCCACAAGGGTGGAAATAATCGAAATAATCTCGTCGATATTTTCGGTGGCTTTCGGGTGCACGGTCGCCTCGCGGATGTTCATGCCCTTCACATCCGTCCAAAATTCCTCGATATATTTCTCGGAAACGGTT
>JBJEPV010000126.1:0-8765 GCA_051881415.1 Candidatus Fimenecus sp. | reverse complement strand
CCGGCAAAGGCTGATTTTTTAATTTCGGTTATGGTGTCGGGCAGTTCTACCGTTTCTAACGAAGAA
Organism: Candidatus Fimenecus sp.; assembly: GCA_051881415.1. GTDB lineage: Bacteria > Bacillota > Clostridia > Oscillospirales > Acutalibacteraceae > Fimenecus. The sequence goes on along the minus strand of JBJEPV010000126.1, from coordinate 8,699 downwards.
CAACCGGAAAATGCATACTCCGGAACAACCGTAACGCCGTTGCCGACGGTTGCGGTTTGCAAGCCGGTGCAGTTTTGGAACGCGCGTTCCCCGAGCTTGACCACGCTGTCCGGTATGGTGACAGCGGTTAAGCCGGGTTTGTTGGCAAACGCGTCTTGAATAATCGTCACGGTACCGTCGCGCACGGTGCGCGCGCCGACAATATCGTCCTGTACGGCAATTAAATGGTTGCTGATGTATAAAATGCCGTCAGTCCAATATTTTAAATCGTTATAATACCCGGTGTTTTGAAATGCATCGGTTGCGATATTGCGCAAATTGTCCGAAGCGGTGATTTCAACCAACGAAGTGCAACCGTAAAAGGTTTTCGGACCGATGTCGGTAACGCCCTCGGGAATGTTGATGCGTTCAATAAACGAACAACCGTAGAACGCTTCTTCGCCGATGTGGGTTACACTGTCGGAAATGGTGATACTGACAAGATATGTGCAGTTATAGAATGCGCCGCGTTCAATCGAGGTGATACCGTCCGTAAAGTTGACGATAGACAAGTTTTTACAGTCGTAGAAAGCGTTTTTCGGAATGTTTGTGATAGCGGGGGAAAGGTCAATGCTAATCAGTTTTTCGCATTTTTCAAAAACACTTGCACCGATAGAGGTTACACTGTCCGGCAACTTTACAAACTTTAAACTACTGCACGCTTGGAATGCTGATGCGCCGATTTCCACAAGTGAGTTAGGCAGTGTTATATTGGGTAAGTTTGTGCAATTTGCAAAAGTCCGCTCACGAAGAACTTGCAAGCCGTCAGGCAAATTTACACCGGTCAACAGTACACATTTTTCAAATGCACCGCTTCCGATTTCGGTTACGGTGTTTGGAATGGAAATGCTTCCTAAATTCGGACAGTTATAAAACGCTTGATTACCGATTTCCGTAACGGTATCCGGCACGACGACATCGGTAATGGTTTTACAGTCGTAAAAGGCTTTGTTGCCGATTCTGACAACTGTATAAACCTTTGAGGTGTTCGGGTCTGTCCAAGTTGAAGGAATGGTTTTTGTCTCGTGAATCGGTGTGGTGCCGTATTCCGTATATCTACGGATTTCACAGGTTTTTTCTGCCTCTGAGAGCACCGAACAAATGAATTCACCGTCCCATTCTGCATCGTGTGCAGGCGCATCCGCTTCGCCGGACCCCGGTAAAGCGGACAATACCAGGCTTGCGGTCAGCATTATCGCCAACGCCAGCAGAACAGAAAACAACCGTTTTGCCTTCATTGTTTTTTTCGTCGTTGTGTGCATATGCATTTCTCCCTCGACTGAATTTCAGATAAAAATCCAAATTCAGTATACAATATTAAAACTTTTATGTCAAGAAAAATAAAAGGTATAAAATTTTACTTCTCGACTGTGTAAAAGATATAATATTGTTAAAGAAGGTGTATGTATGTATTCGGACTACGAGAAGTTTTTCGCCTGCCGATTGGCAAAGCTTCGCGCGCAAAAGGGCATTTCAGCGCGGTCTATGAGCTTGTCTTTGGGGCAGAATGAAAATTATATCAACCAAATTGAAAACCAAAAGACCTATCCTTCGATGCAAAGTTTTTTCTACATTTGCGATTTTTTGTCGGTGACGCCCGAAGAATTTTTCACAGACAGCAACCAAAGTCCGGATGCATTGCGCGCACTGCTTGCGGATTTACAACAGTTAAATGATGAAGAATGGTTTTATATATACGGTATTGTGAAAGCGCTTGCCAAAAAGCACAGAGCCGAGGAAAAATAGCCGTGCAGAAATGTTTCTGCGCGGCTTACTTTTTGCGAAATCGCATAAAAAGCAAAAAAATACTGTAAAACCGACTGCTTTTGTGCTATGATAAATACACAAAAGCAGTTTTCGATTTTGGGAGTATAGAAAATGTACGGTTTATTAGGCGAAAAATTGGGGCACAGCTTTTCCCCGCAAATTCACGCTTGTTTGGGCGATTACGAATACAAATTGTTTGAGGTTGCGCCCGAAAATTTGGGCGATTTCCTGCGCTCGGGCACATTCGAGGGCTTGAATGTCACCATACCTTACAAAAAAGCGGTGATGCCCTATCTTGCGGAAATTTCCGAGAACGCCAAGGCGATAGGCTCGGTCAACACGATTACCGTTTTGCCGAACGGCACTTTGCGCGGGGACAACACCGATTATGACGGATTTTTATATCTCGTGCGGCGAAGCGGCGTTTCGGTCGCCGGCAAAAAAGCGTTGGTTTTGGGCACGGGCGGGGCGTCGCTCCCCGTGAAAAAGGTACTCTCTGACCTCGGCACGCGGGAAATTGTCTCAATTTCCCGCAATGGCGAGAACAACTATCAAAATTTGGACAAGCATTTTGACGCGGATTTGATTGTCAACACCACGCCTGTGGGTATGTACCCGAACAATTTGCAGTCGCCGCTTTCGTTAGACGGCTTTGCGCATTTGTCGGGTGTGCTGGACATTGTTTACAACCCGCAAAAAACCAAACTGGTTTTGGACGCCGAACAGCGCGGCATTCCCGCCTTTTCAGGGCTGACGATGCTTGTGGCACAGGCAAAACGCGCGGCGGAGTTGTTTTTACAAACGCACATTGATGACCGCAAAAATGATGAAATTTATGAAACCCTGTCGCGGCAGATGAAAAATATTGTGCTGGTCGGTATGCCCGGCTGTGGGAAATCAACCGTCGGCAAAGCGCTTGCAAAACGCCTTTCGCGCCCGTTTTTTGATGCGGACGAAGAAATTGTGCGCCGCGCGGGCAAGCCGATTCCCGAAATCTTTCAAGCAGAGGGCGAAGCGGGCTTTCGGAAAATCGAAACCGAGGTGCTTTTCGATTTGTGTCGGCAAAGCGGCGCGGTCATTGCCACGGGCGGCGGCGCGGTGACTGTCCCGAAAAATCACGATATTCTGCGCCAAAACAGCCTGGTGGTTTTCATCAATCGCGATATTGCGGTGTTGCCCACGGTCGGCAGACCGCTTTCAGAGCAAAATGATTTACACGAAATGTTCCGTCGGCGTTTGCCTTTGTACCGCGCGGTGTGCGATTATGAGGTAGACGGCAACGGCAAAATTCAAACGGTCACCGACCGTGTTGCGGAGGTATATGCAAAATGAAAAATATTTTGGTCGTGAACGGGCCCAATCTCAATATGCTCGGCGTGCGTGAGCCCGATATTTACGGCAAAGAAACCTACGAGGTTTTGGTTTCGCTGATTGAAGAATGGGCGGCGGAATTGGATTGCCGGGTCGAGTGCTTTCAGTCCAACCACGAGGGCGAAATCGTGGACGAAATTCAAGGCGCCCTCGGGCAGTTTGACGGGATTGTCATCAATCCCGCGGCATATACCCACACGAGCGTTGCCATTTTGGACGCCTTAAAGGCGGTGGGCTTGCCGGCGGTCGAGGTGCATATTTCCGATGTGAACACGCGCGAGGCATTTCGCCAAATCTCCTATGCGGGGCTTGCATGCGAAGCGCATTTTATCGGGTTGGGCTTTGAGGGCTACAAAAAAGCGCTCGAATATTTGGCATCGTTATAACGGTTGCAGTTTTGCAAAGGATTTAGTATAATAAAGAAAAACAACGCAAATCTTCTCGGAGAGGAGTCTGAATATGGAAAAGAATAAGGTCAGAGTCAACATTGCGGGGGTTACCTATTCGCTGATTACCGACGAGACGGCAGAGTACACCGCAGAGCTTGCGGCGGAAATCGATGCCAAAATGAAAGAAATGCAGGGGGCAAATCCCTTTATGTCTACCAATCAGGCGGCGGTGTTGATTGCCATTGAATTTGCCGACAAGGCGAAAAAAGCCGAGCAGGCGGCGGACGGCTACCGTGAGCAGATTAAGGATTATTTGAAGGATGCGTCCGAAGCGCAGACGGAGCGCGATTTTTACAAGCGCGAGCTTGACCGTATGCGCACCGAGGCAAAGGCCAAGGCAAATCAAATCAATCTGTTTGCGCAAGATGAAAACTAAGCCCGAGGTTTTGGCGCCTTGCGGCAGTTTCGACGCGCTGACTGCGGCGTTGCGCACGGGTGCGGACGCGGTGTATTTCGGCGCGGGCGATTTTAATGCGCGCAAAAATGCCGACAATTTCGGCGGCGAACAGCTCTCTGCGGCGGCGAAAGCGTGCCGCTTGCACGGGGTAAAGGCGCACATCACCCTCAATACGCTTGTGGGCGACGGGGAACTGCAAAATTTTACACAAACGGTAAAGCGTACCTGTAAGATTGCGGCAGATGCGCTGATTTTGCAGGATTTGGGGGCGTTGCGGCTGGTACGCGCGCTGTGCCCCGATATGGAATTGCATGCCTCTACGCAAATGAGCGTGGGCACAAAGGCAGGCTTACAGCTTTTAAAGGAACGCGGATTTTCCCGCGCGGTGTTGCCGCGGGAACTGTCCGAACCCGAAATTGCCGATTTGGCGGCGGACAAGCCGTTGGATTTGGAAGTGTTTGTGCACGGCGCGCAGTGTATGTGCGTGTCGGGGCAATGCCTGTTGAGCGCGATGTTCGGCTCGCGAAGCGGCAACCGCGGGCTTTGCGCCCAGCCGTGCCGATTGGCATTTTCTGCCAAAGGCGGCACAGGGCACGATTTGAGTTTGAAGGATTTGTCTTTAATCGAGCATTTGCAGGCACTTTCGGATTTGGGCATTGCTTCGTTGAAAATCGAGGGCAGAATGAAACGCCCCGAATATGTTGCGGCGGCGGTGACCGCCTGCAAAGAAGCATTAGACGGCGTGTATTCGCCGTCACGGCGGCAGGATTTGGAAGCGCTGTTTTCCCGTTCGGGCTTTACCGACGGGTATTTTAAAAATCTGCGCGGGCGCGAGATGTTTGGGATTCGGCAAAAGGAAAATGTGACCGCCGCAACCGATGCACTGTTAAAATCCTATGCGAAATGCTATGAAAAAGAGCCGGCGCTGTACGGTGTGGATTTTTGCTTTACCGCCAAGCCTGACAAGTTTCCAACCTTGACATCTGCTTGTAACGGTATGGAATGCCGTGTTGTCGGGGAGACGGCTTGCGAAACGGCACAGCGCGTGCCGCTGACCGCGGAAAAGGTGGCGGCACAACTGCAAAAATGCGGCGGTACGGTGTTTTTTGCGAATACAATCACTTGTGATATTGCCGAAAATACGAGTTTGCCGCTGTCGGAAATCAACCGTATGCGCCGCGAGGCGTTGGCATATTTTGAAGAAAAAATAAAATCGGCAAAGCCAAAATTTGTAAAGGAATACAACTTTACAATAAAACCGCATATTGCAAACGCACCGCAAACATGGGTGCGCGCACGCGACATCGCGCAAATTCCGCAAAATGCAGAATTTGACCGCTTATTTTTGCCGCTCGGCACGGAAAATGCGGTTTTGGAACAGTACGGTGCGGGGGTGTATCTGCCGCGCGGGCTGTTCGGCACGGAAACCGAAATTTTAGAAAAACTGCAAAACAGCGCGGCGCGGTATGTGCTGTGCGATACGCTCGACGCGGTGGCGATTGCTCGCAAAACGGGCAAAGAAATCATCGGCGGTCCGTTTTTGAATTTGTTTAATACTTTGGCGCTCGAAGAAGCGGCGGAAATCGGCGTTTCGGCGGCGGTCGTGTCGCACGAATTGACCGTTTCGCAAATTTCATCACTCGGTGGGGCACTGCCGCGCGGGGTATGTGTTTACGGCAGAACGCCCTTAATGCTCACGCGCAACTGCCCCGTGAAAAACGGCAAATCCTGTAAGGATTGCAAGCGGCAAAGCGCACTTTGCGACCGCAAGGGGGTTTCGTTCCCCGTGCGGTGTGAAAACGGCTTTGCGGAAATGTTCAATTCGCGCCCGACCTATATGGCGGACAGACTTTCGGAACTTCAAAATGTCGATTTTTACTTTTTCGAGTTTACCGTGGAAAATGCCGACGAATGCGCACAAATTTTGCAAGCCTATAAACAAGGCTTGAAGCCCACGGGCGAATATACCAGAGGATTTTTTTACAGAGGTGTGGAATAATGGAAACTTTAAAAATCAGAAAAGTCAGCGAAAACGCGGTGATCCCGAAACGCGCGACGGGCGGCAGTGCGGGATTGGATTTGTGCGCCTGCATTGATAAGCCGATTACCTTAAACGGCGGCGAAACGGCGCTTATCCCTACGGGGCTTGCGATTGAACTGCCAAGCGCGGAATACGGTGCGTTTGTGTTTGCGCGCAGCGGGCTTGCCATTAAACACGGCATCGGGCTTTTGAATTCTGTCGGCGTGATTGACAGCGACTACCGCGGTGAAATCAAGGTCGGCGTGATTAACCAAATCAGCGAAGCCTATACGATTGAGCCGGGCGAGCGTGTAGCGCAGATGGTTGTGATGCCTGTTTCCATGATGCCCGTCGAAGAGGCGGAAACCTTGGGTGAAACCGACCGCGGCGCAGGCGGCTTCGGCTCCACAGGCACGAAATAAATCGAAAAACAGCAAAAAATGACCCCGCAAAATTCCGTGTTTCGGATTTTTGCGGGGTTGTTTCAGTGTATGCGCCCGAAAATCAGGCGAACAATCAGCAAAATCAGCAGAAGCCAGACCAATACGGTCGGCACGGCGTAATACCATTTCTTCGGTTTGCCGTTTTCCCATAGATGCGCGGCTTCTTCGCGGTATTTTGCAAAGGTCTCTTTCGGAATACACTTGACGGTGATTGCCACAAGTGCGGGCAGTATGAGTAAGTCATCCAAAGCACCGAGTACGGGAATAAAATCGGGGATGAGGTCTACGGGCGACAACGCGTAGGCAACGGTCAGCGCCGCCGTGAGTTTGGCATACCACGGCGTTTCCTTGGCTTTGAGCGCAAGAAAAACAGCGGGTATGTCTGTTTTTAAAGCTTTCGCCCGTTCTTGCAGTTTCATTGGGATTAGAGGTTTGCCGCGACCAAATCGCCCATTTGAGAGGTGGAGACCTTTTGAAAGCCTTCCTCGTAAATATCGGGCGTGCGCGCAGTGGTCAAAACGGAGGTTACTGCCGCCTCAATCGCGTCTGCCGCCGCAGGCTCGTCTAACGAATAGCGAAGCATCATCGCCGCCGATAAAATCGTGGCAAGCGGGTTGGCAATGCCCTGCCCCGCAATGTCGGGCGCGGAGCCGTGAATGGGCTCATACAGCCCGAATTTGCCCTCTGCCAAAGAGGCGGAGGCAAGCATACCGATAGAGCCCGAAATCATCGACGCCTCGTCGGATAAAATATCACCGAAAATGTTGGAGGTCACAATGACATCAAACTGCTTCGGGTTGCGCACCAACTGCATCGCGCAGTTGTCCACATACATATGTGAAAGCTCCACTTCGGGGTATTCTTTGGATAGTTCGATAACGGTTTTGCGCCAGAGTCTTGAAGAATCCAAAACATTTGCCTTATCTACGCTTGTCAACTTTTTATTGCGTTTCATTGCCATTTCAAAGGCAGTTCTTGCAATGCGCTGAATTTCGGGCACAGAGTATTTTTCGGTATCATACGCGACTTCTACACCGTTTTCAACGGAAGTGCCGCGTTCGCCGAAGTAAATGCCGCCCGTCAGTTCGCGGACAATCAAAATATCCATACTGTCGCCGATGATGCTGTCTTTAATCGGAGACGCACTTTTCAGCGGTGCAAAAATCGTAGCGGGGCGCAAATTCGCATACAGCCCCAATGCACCGCGAATGCCCAAAAGTCCTGCCTCGGGGCGGTTGTTGCCGGGTTGCGTATCCCACTTCGGCCCGCCGACTGCGCCGAGGAAAACGCAGTCCGCCGCCTTGCACGCGGTGACGGTTTCTTCGGGAAGCGGCACGCCTGTCGCGTCAATCGCACAGCCACCCATCAGCTGCTCGTCGTACTGCATTTTGAAACCGAATTTTTCGCCCGCCGCGTCCAGCACTTTCAGCGCTTCGTCCACAATTTCGGGGCCGATTCCGTCGCCCTTTAAAACGACAATTTTATGCTCTCTCATATCTTTACTCCTTCAATACAGATTGTTTTCGTAAAAAAGGGACAGTCCCCTTTTTACGAAAATTAAATTTTATAAGCATAATCTCTTGGAACACCAAGCAATTTTGCGATTTTGTAAGCCGGTATACCTGCATGTTTTAACTGCACTAATATTTCATCGGTAGTGCAGACTTGACGAAGTTCGTTTACGGCTGTTGTTAACTGCTTATCGTTAACTTTCCAAATCTCATTATCTATCATTAAGCTTTCAAAAATATCGCGAGTTTTGGTTTGGTGCAGTTCTAAAAATTGTTTGTCTGTCAAAATGCTTTTGATAAATCTTGTGTCGGCAAATTTTTCATGATGGCTGACATATTCTCTGTAACTTGACCAAGTCCAGTCAAACGGATTTTGACACAAGCCTGCTTTTACAGGGTTATAATGAATATACTTTAATGCCATCAATAAATATTCGTCGTCATTAATCGCTTTGCTGTAATACCGACCGTTGAATAACCCGCCGACTCGATCATATTTTGCGTTATAACGAAAAACAAAAGATGCACCGAACGATTTAAAAAATGCGCTGCATTCCTTTCGGAAAACTGCATTAACAAATGCACATGATTGCGCATCAGACAATACGCGCAAAGCGACGCATTATAGGATTTACAAGTGTTCTTTAAAACGGAAAGAAATGATAAATAATCTTCATTATCGAAAAAAATCTGCTGTGCATT
>JBJEPV010000125.1:0-8769 GCA_051881415.1 Candidatus Fimenecus sp. | reverse complement strand
GTAGGGGCGATTCACGAATCGCCCGCATAATTTGATACGACTTTACGGAACGGGCAATGCCCGTTCCCTACGCGCACAAAATGTATTTTGTACGGTAGGGCGGGGGTGATTCCCCTGCTAGGGGAAATGTCTGCGAAGCAGACAAAAGGGTGCCTGAATTCGGAGAATTTGCCCCCGCCGCCAATTCACATCAAGCCCCACGGCGGGGTCAAGACCCCGCCTTACCGATAAACCAATTTGCATTGCGAAAAAATTACGGGTCGTCGAGGACGCCGACCCCTACGCACAAAATGTAATGCATTCACCCCCACAACCCCCAATATAGAATTACGGTTTCGGTGTGATGCGGCGGCCGCTCACGAAAACGGCGGAAAGGGTGATGTTGTCGTCAAACAACAGCAAATCCGCATCATACCCGACGGCGATTTTGCCTGTGTGGCTGTCCGCGCCGACCACGCGCGCGGGCGTCAGACTCGCCATCTTCACGCAGTCCGCAAGCGGCAAGCCGACGGTTTTGTAAAGATTGCGTACCAGCTTGTCACAGGTGGCAACCGAGCCCGCAAGGCAGGAACGGTCGGAAAGCAACATCACGCCGTTTTCATACACCACGGACATCCCGTTTTCCTGGGTGAATTCCTCTCCCTCGTGTATATCCATCGCGGCGTATTCCAGCCCGTCGGTGATGAGGTACATTTTGTCCGCACCCTTGCATTTGTAAATGAGTTTCAACACGCCCGCCGGCTGATGCCGTAAATCCGCAATCACCTGTGTGGTTACCTCGTCATTGCAAAGCGCCGCCTCGACCGTGCCCGCGTGGCGGAACACGCCAACTTTGTGGCAGGAGGTGCAGGCATTATATAAGTGCGTGACATCGCTGTATCCGTTTTGAAACGCGGTTTGCGCCATATCATAGTCCGCGGTGGAGTGCGCCACCGACGCAACCGCCCCGTGCGCGCGAATGGCTTTGCCGAGTGCTAGCCCACCGTCGGTTTCGGGCGCCGCGCCAACGATTTTGATGCCGTCCCAATAGGACAGCAAATCTTCATAATCGTGCTCGGCGGGAACTAAAATGTTTTCGGGACTTTGTGCGCCGCACATTTTCGGCGATAAAAACGGACCTTCCAAATGCACGCCGAGAATGTGCACCTTGTCCGTCGCGCTTTGCGCCGCACGAATACCGTCAATGGCGGTTTTTAACTGCGCAATCGGTGCGGCGAGCGTCGTCGGCAAAATCGAGGTCGTGCCGTATTTCGCGTGCGCTTCGCACATATGCACAACCGCGTCTTTCCCGCCCATTGCGGAATACCCACCGCCGCCGTGCACATGCAAATCGATAAATCCCGGTGAAAGGTATTGCCCGTTGCCGTCTACCACCTCGGCTGTGGCAGGCGCGTCGATTTTTTCGGCAATTTCGGTAATTTTACCGTCCTCAACCGCCACCTCGGCGGGGGAAATTTTCGTTTCGCCGATTACCTGCACATTTTTAAAAATCAGCATACCGCAAAGCACTCCTTTTTATAAATTTGCCGTCCAACAGGCAATTTCGCCGTTGTCCGTAATATCGGCAAGCCCGTACGAGCCCTGCCGAATACTGCCCGGGCACAAATAATAAATGCCGTCGATGTAATCGACCTTCGGAATATGCGTGTGCCCGTACAGCACCAAATCCACCTGTTTTTCTTTTGCGGCTTCCTCTAACATTTGCAAGCCGTATTTGACCTGCCGCGTGTGCCCGTGCAGGGCGAAAATCCGTTTGCCGCCCAAAAGCACAAGCTCCTCTTTCGGCAAGGTGGAGTATAAATCACAGTTCCCGCAGACCGCGGTCACTTTCTTATTTACCAATTCCTTGGAAACCGTGTTGGTGTAAAAATCGTCTTCCCCATCCCCGAGAAAAAACACCGCGTCCGCCTCGGGGTGCAGGCGGATTGCCGACGCGAGCGAAAGATAATCGCGGTGTGCGTCTGAAAGAATTAACATGCGAATCATATTTTACGCCTCGTTTTCATACTGTAAAACAAGTATATCAAATTTACGAGGTGTTTGCAATGCAGGACAACGGTTTTTTGGACAAAATGGTTTCGGAGTTGCGCAAAAAGAGCACGAAAAAAGAAGCGGAGGAGTACTTAAAAGAACAGCTTTCCCCCGCGCAGAGCGAAAAACTCGAAAAAGTGCTCCACGACGAAAACGCCGCGCGCGAGCTGCTTTCGACGCCGCAGGCGCAAAGTCTGTTGAAAAAATTGATGGGGGAAGACAATGGACAGCATCAGTGAATTGCTTTCCTCGGTCAGCCCCGAGGAATTGGAACGGTTAAAAGGTGTGGCGCAAAGCTTGATTTCGTCAAACGGGAACAGCGAATCGGCCGCGCCGCCGAAAAAAGAAAAATCCGACGCGTCCTTAGACGGGATTGCGTCTCTGTTCGGCGGGGATACGGCAAAAATGCTGACTACCGTTGCCAAAGCGTTAAATCAAGAGGACGACCGCACCAAGTTCATCGCCGCCTTAAAGCCCTTGCTTTCCGAAGAACGGCGACAGCGTGCAGATGAGGCGATGCGCTTTTTGCGGTTGATGGACGCTCTGCCGCTTTTGAAAGGACTGTTTTGACATGCGCGAATACACCTATGACGAATTACAGCAAATGCAGGAAAAAGCGCTCGAGCGCGTGCGTAATATGCAGATGTATTCCAAAAACGCGGTAGAGGGTACAAATGCCCAAGGGGTGACGGGTGGCGCACAAAGCAATGCGCCGCAAACGAATATGCCGCCGAATCACGCACCGCCAAGTCCGCCGCACAAAAGCGGACGGATTAAAATGCCGCTGAATTTGCCGGAGGAACGGGATTTGGTTTACCCGAGTTTTAAGGAACACTTTGCGCCCGAAACGCAAAAAGCAAAACAGCAGACCGAACAAAAAAATAAGGCCAATTTGCTGGACACGGTTTTAAAAGAGCCGGACGAAGCCGTTTTGTTCTCACTTTTGCTGTTGTTGAAATCCGAGGGTGCTGACGAGGCGCTGATGATGGCGTTGCTTTACATTATGTCATAAATCGTGAAAACGGATACGGCTTTGCGGTATCCGTTTTTTGCCGTCTTTATATGCCCTTTATATCTTGTCTAAACCCTTGCAAATTGCGGTAGAATATAGTATACTGAACAAAGCAGAAAAACTCGTGGTATGCTGTATTTTCTAAAAAAGGAAGTGTTGTTTTGGACCCGATTAATGTGGATTTCACAGGCGGCAAACCGGATGACGGCAAAAGCACGGTGGCGGACATTTTCATTCCCCCCGAGCACGCCGGCAGAAAAATTGCAATCAATATTCTTTTAACCGGTATTTTGGGCGCGGTGCTGTATTATATCATGTTGCCGCCGCTCAACTTCAAAGCGATTGAGCTGTATTTGTATATTGCGTTTGTGCTGTTTATCTATTTGGTGCTGACGGTGCTTTCCGTAAAATTGCCGATACAGCCGGAATACGGCCCGTATGTGCGTCGTCGTGCGCGTGTGCCGATCATCATTGTGGCGGTGCTCTTGGTTGTGGGCGCGGTCGGCTACCTTTGCGGGGCGACCTTTTTCCGCGCACAGTCGTACAGCAAGCTGATTACCGTGGAAGAGGGCGACTTTGCCGAAGATGTGGCAGAAATCGACTTTTCAAGCGTGCCGCGGTTGGACGCGGCTTCGGCAACGAATATTGCGACACGTACGCTCGGCAATTTGTCCGACTATGTTTCGCAGTTTGTGGTTTCCTCGTATTCCACACAAATCAACTATCAGGGCAGACCCGTTCGCGTGACGCCGCTTGCCTACGGCGATGTGATTAAGTGGCTGAAAAACACCAAAGAGGGCTTGCCGGCTTACATTATTGTGGATATGACCACCCAAGAGGGCGAGGCAATCCGTTTGGAAAACGGAATGCGGTACAGTCCCTCCGAGCATTTTAACCGCTATTTAATGCGCCACTTGCGTTTCCAATATCCGACGCTGATGTTTGACGCGCCGAGTTTTGAAATTGACGAAACCGGTGCGCCATATTGGGTGGTGCCGGTGCTCGACAAAACCATCGGGCTGTTCGGCGGTACGGATGTTATCGGCGCGGCAGTCGTGAATGCGGTGACAGGCGAGTCGGTGTTGGTTTCCACTTCCCTTACGGGCGAAACCAAACTGCCGACCGACAATTTCGTGACAGACAGCGAATGGCAGTGGCTTGACCGCGTATATACAGCGAACATTTTGGATGCGCAGTATAATTATTACGGCAAGCTGTCAGGCGGGTTTATCAACTCGATTTTGGGGCAGGAAGGCGTAAAGGTTACAAGTTCCGGGTATAACTATTTGGCGCTCAACGACGACGTGTATATGTATACGGGCGTAACCTCCATCAGTTCCGACCAGTCGATTATCGGCTTTGTGCTTCTCAACCAGCGCACAAAGGAAACCAAGTATTATCCAATGTCCGGCGCGTTGGAAGAGGCGGCGCAGGCTTCGGCACAAGGTGCGGTACAGCAATATGCCTACCGCGCAACCTTCCCGCTGTTATTGAATATCAGCGGCGAGCCGACCTACTTTATGGCGCTGAAAGATTCGAGCGAATATGTCAAAATGTATGCAATGGTCAATGTGAAACAGTCGACGATTGTGGCGACAGGCTACAATTTGACCGAATGCACCGAAAATTACGCCGCAGAACTCGCGCGTAACGGCGTGAATGTGGATATTGATGTCAGCGAAATGGGCGAGGAAAAGACCGAGGGTGCCGAAACACCGGCGACGAAAGAGGTCAGCGGCACCGTCGCGGAAATCCGTTCCGTGGTGACGGGCGGCGAAACCTATTTCTATATCCGTTTGGACGGCGACACGGCATTTTATAAGGTCTCTGTTGCCAATGCCGAAAAAGTGGTACTTTTGAATGTCGGCAGTACGGTAACCTTTACCGTAAGAGCCGATGCGAAGGGCGAAATTATCGAAGTTTCGGCAATGCAGTAAACGGTCTGCGGGCAAGAGAGGATTTTGCGCAGAGAACGAATCGTTCATTTATTTTGCAGATGTATTTCCCTTGCCCTCTCGATTGAAAATGGGGTCGTGTAGGGAACAACCTTAGTGTTGTTCCGCAGATTGATAGGAAACCGAAACGGGCGAACACAGTTCGCCCCTACGCACAAAAAACGGGACTGTCAAAAGACAGTCCCGTAAATTTATTTTGCGAGAAAATTTTATTTCGCCGCGTCGGCGGTGATTTTTTGCATTTCTGCCATTTTTTGTTCCATATCGGCTACGAGCGCCAGCTGTGTGCGGCAACGCACCAAATTGTGCTCGGGGTACGCGGTTTTAAAATAGGTGTCGCCGTTCAAATAGTCCGCCAAAAAGCGCATACCGCATTCAAGCGTCATCAGCTTTGCCGAAAACGGCAGGTATTCGATTTCCTTTGCCCAAAGGCTGTCTTTCGCCGTATGTAAATACCCTTCGGTATAGGCTTTGTACAGCGGCAGACTCAACGAAACCTTGGAAACATCTTTTTCGTCCTCGCTTGCGGTGTTTGCGCCGAAGCGAATGCTGTCGCCGAAATCATACAGTGCAAGCCCGGGCATCACCGTGTCCAAATCAATAATGCAAATGCCCTGATTGGTTTTGTCATCAAACAAAATGTTATTGAGTTTTGTGTCGTTGTGCGTCACGCGTAACGGCAATTCGTTCTTGTCAATCAAATCGAGCAACACATGCGTGTCCGCCTCGCGGTCAAGTATAAACTGAATTTCTGCCTGCACATTGTCCCGCCGACCGGAGAGATTGTCCGCCACGGCTTTTTTGAAATCCAAAAAGCGCGAATAGGTGTTGTGGAAATTCGGAATGGTTTCCGCAAGCGTTTCACTCGGGTAATCGGCAAGCGCCTGTTGGAACGCACCGAACGCCGTACCTGCGTTATAAAAGACCTCTTCGCTGTCAATAATGTTGCAGGTGTAGACATTGCCGATATGGCGGTAGCACCGCCAGCAACTGCCGGTGCCGTCCTTGGCATAGTATTTGCCGTCGGCGGCAGGCAGGAAATTGAGCGTTTCACGCTGCACATTGCCGCCGCGTGCGGCGATTTTTTTCTGTAAAAAGGTTGTCACGCCGACAATATTGCCCATCAGCGCATCGGGGTCCGTAAAAATATTGGTGTTGATTTTTTGCACAACATAGCTTTGCGTGATGCCGTTTTCGTCGGCATAGTCGAGCACGAAGGTGGAATTGATGTGCCCGTCATTTAAGGTTTTGTAAGATTGGTAAGTGCCCTGTAACTTGAAATTGCTTTGCAGAAACTCTATGTCAAACATCGCTGTTTCCAAAAAGAACACGCCTTTCCGTTCGATTGTTGGCGCGCAGACAAGCAAAAACCACCGTCGCACGCGTTAAGTTTTATTATTATATACTTTTTTTTCGATTTCGTCAATATCGGCGCACAGAAACTGTGTTTCGGCAAAAAAATCTCTTTACACAATGCCTTTTTTACTGTAAAATAATAGGGATAAAGAATACCGTTTGCAATTCGGATTGCAGACTTGTTTTGGAGGCTATGTATGGAAGCGGTTTATAAACGCATACTGTTAAAACTGTCCGGGGAAGTACTCGCCGGCAAGCAGGGGCACGGCATTGATTTTGACACCGTGCAGGAGACCTGCAAATGGGTAAACGAATGTGCAAAGCTCGGTGTGCAAATCGGGCTGGTGGTCGGCGGCGGCAACTTTTGGCGCGGCAGAAGTTCGGGGAATATGGACCGCACGCGCGCAGACCATATCGGTATGCTTGCTACGGCAATGAATTCCTTGGCGCTTGCCGACGCGCTCGAACAATACGGCTTGGAGGTGCGTGTGCAAACGGCGATTGAAATGCGCCAAATTGCAGAGCCGTATATTCGCAACAAGGCGATTCGCCACCTCGAAAAAGGCAGAGTGGTGATTTTCGGTTGCGGCACGGGCAACCCGTTCTTCTCGACCGATACCGCGGCGGCATTGCGCGCGGCGGAAATTGACGCGGACATTATCTTTAAAGCCACCAATGTGGACGGCGTGTATGACAAAGACCCCAACAAATACGCGGATGCGGTGAAATACGACACGCTGTCGCACACCGAGGTGCTCGCCAAGGGCTTGGCGGTTATGGATTCCACCGCGGCGTCACTTTGCCGCGACAACCATATTCCGATTTTGGTCTTTAACCTTTCCGACCCCGAAAATATCGTGCGGGCGGCAAAGGGCGAGAATATCGGCACCGTCGTAAAATAATTCTTAAAAAATATATTTCATTTACAGGAGGCGTACTTTATGCAAGAGGTATTTGATTTCGCAAACGAAAAAATGGAAAAGAGCCTGACGGCGTTGCACAACGAATTTGCAACCATGCGTGCGGGGCGCGCAAGCGCGTCACTGCTTGACAAGGTGAGCGTCGATTATTACGGCGTGCCCACCCCCGTGCAGCAAATGGCGGCGGTTTCCGTTTCCGAAGGCAGAATTTTGGTCATTCAACCGTGGGATGTCAGCACCATTTCCACCATTGAAAAAGCCATTCAGGCGTCCGACCTCGGCGTCAATCCGCAGGACGACGGCAAGGTGATTCGCTTGATTTTCCCGCCGCTGACGGAGGAAAAAAGAAAAGTGCTTGCCAAAGATGTCAGCAAATACGGCGAAGAAGCGAAAGTCGCTGTCCGTTCCATTCGCCGCGACTGTATCGACAAACTCAAAAAGATGAAAAAAGACAGTGAAATTACCGAGGATGATTTGCGGGGCGGCGAAGAAAAAATGCAGAAAATCACCGATAAATTCATCAAACGCATTGATGAAATGGTCGAGGAAAAGGAACAAGACATTATGGCGATTTAACGACGAGGCACGCTATGGAGAAAGAAAATTTACCGCAGTTTTCCGTTTTGCCGCGCCATGTCGGCATTATTATGGACGGCAACGGCCGTTGGGCGCAAAAACGGGGCTTGCCGCGCTACAAAGGGCATATTGAGGGCGCAAAAACCTTTCGGAAAATCGGCGAATTTGCAGGCAACCTCGGCATTGAGTGCTTGACCTTTTATGCGTTTTCCACCGAAAATTGGAAGCGCCCGCCCGAAGAAGTCGCGGCGATTATGGATTTGTTCCGCGAATATCTGCGCGAGCTTGACGAGCGCAAGGCGGAAAATGAGGAAAAAGGCATTAAAGTCAATTTCATCGGCGACCGCACGGGGATTCCGAAAGACATTCTCAAAATGATGGGGTACAGTGAGCGCATCACCCGCAAAAAAGACCATGTCATTTTGAATATCGCCATCAATTACGGCGGGCGGCAGGAGATTTTGCACAGTGTGCAGGCGCTCGCCAAAGAGGTTGAAAAAGGCAAACTCAAAGCGTCGGAGATTACCGAGGATATGATTTCCGACCACCTGTATACAGGCGGGCTTCCCGACCCCGATTTGATTATCCGCCCGAGCGGGGAGTACCGCCTGTCCAACTTCCTGTTGTGGCAGTCGGCGTATTCGGAATTCTGGTATTCCGATATTCTGTGGCCGGATTTCACCGAGGAAGATTTTACCGAAGCGCTGCGTGAATTTGAAAAGCGCAATCGGCGCTTCGGCGGGGTATAAACTTTTTGTGGGTAGGGTAACGGGTACAATCCGAACCCGTCAAAAATGCAGTATTAAAGCGATATTTGTCGCTTTCGCTGTTGCCTTGCGAAAGCAAGGCTGCCATCTCAAGACGACAAATCTCATCTTTACTCCAAGCATTTTTGATGCTTTGCAGTTTATCGTGTGCA
>JBJEPV010000124.1:0-8886 GCA_051881415.1 Candidatus Fimenecus sp. | reverse complement strand
ACGGGCGGGCGTGGAAGCCCGCCACTACGCGAAAAAATATATTGCGTGCGTAGGGAACGGTCTTGACCGTTCCGCCAAACACCATCAAAATTCGCGGGCGAACGCAGTTCGCCCCTACAACCCGTAGGGAACGACCTTGGTGTCGTTCCGCAGAAATTCATCAAAATCCACGGGCGGGCATGGAAACCCGCCCCTACGTGTTGTCATTCTGAGCCGTCAGGCGAAGAATCTCGTTTTGCACCTTTTACACTTTGCGCTGTTTGAGATCCTTCGCTACGCTCAGGATGACAAATATAAATAATAATTTACAGCAGGACAGGTGCTTGCAAGGCGGCGGGGAATTTGCTACAATGGAGAAAGAAATCACCCGCACAAGGAGGGCACCCGCGATGCAAATCCGGACGATTGAACCGCGCGACATTCCCGCGCTTGAACACATATGTCTTGCGACGGCGCCGCCCGCACTCAAAAAAGACAATGCGGCGCGCGAAACCACGCTGTTACAATACAATCGCTGGTACACGCGCTGTGCGCGCGAACATTGCTTCACCGTGACAGACAACAGCGACACGCCCGTGGGGTACATACTTTGTGCACCGGATTACTATGCTTACAAACAATCATTTCATAAAAACGAATGTCAACAAATTCGGAAATACGGATATCTTCGCTATCTGTACGCCTATTTTGCGCCGAGCGCGCAAAAAAAATACGCCGGGAAATACCCAGCGCATTTACATATTGATATTTTGCCCGCCTACCAAAATCAAGGCGCGGGCGGTGATTTAATGCAAGCCTTAAAATCCCACCTGAAAGATTTGGGCGTTTCGGGCATCTTTTTAAGCGTCGGCAAGCAGAACAGCGGCGCAATTCGCTTTTACAAGCGCAACGGATTTTGCGTGCTCGACATTGTCGGCGGCGCAGTACAGATGGGCTGTACTTTGTAGAATTTCAAAACGGGCAGAAAAAAACCACTCGACGGGGGATCGGGTGGCTTTTTCTCTTTTGTTGAAAAAGAAGGGGGAGAAATGAAAAAGTTCTCAAACAGAAGGGGGTAATTCTGTTTGGTCAAACCAAGTGTCTCTCTTGATTTGATGTGTTTAGTATAACGGCTAAATATTTCGATACAATAGCCATTTGTTGAACGTTTTGTAAACAAAAAATAAAGTTCGCGCCGTTGTTCGACGGATATGGTCAAAATCGTCCTTTTATTTACAAAATCTCCGTATAACTGCCGAGATAGCAGAATTGCTCGGCGGCATTTTCCAGCTGGACAATCATTTGGCGGAAATTTTCGGCATACACCGACGACTCTACATCAAAATAAAACAAAAATTCAAAGTCGCTGTTCGGCTTCGGGCGGCTTTCGAGCTTTAACAGGTTGATGTCGAGCGCGTAAAAGCGCGACAGCACATCATAAAGCGCACCGGGGCGGTGCGGCAGGGTGAGCATTAGGCTCGTTTTATTGGCACCCGTGAAAATTTCCAAATCCTTGCCGATGCAAATAAACCGCGTGTAGTTGTTGCCGGAATTTTGAATACTTTCCGACAGGCACGACAGCGCATACAATTCGCGGCACTCCTGCGAGCAAATCGCCGCCACATCGCGGCGGTCACTCTCTGCCACGCGCTTGGCGGCGGCGGCGGTATTTTCGCAAACCGTCACCTTTACGCCGTCGAGCTTGGACAGGAAGTTACTGCATTGGCTGATGGCTTGCTCGTGCGAGAAAATCTCTTTGATTTCGGAAAGCTGTACGCCTTTTTTGGCAAGCAGACTGTGGTCCACCTTTAAGCGCACGCTTTTGACAATATAAAATTTATATTGGTTCATCAAATCATACACATGGTTGACAGACCCCGCCGTGCTGTTTTCAATCGGCAAAATGCCGTAGCGGCAAAGCCCCTGCTGTACAGCGGCGAATACGCCTTCCCAATCTTTAAAGAACATAATATCGGGATTTTTAAAAAGCCGTTCGCACGCAAGCGAGGAATACGCGCCCTCGACGCCCTGACAGGCGACCACCGCCGTTTCGGGCAAATCGGTTTTGGCGTATTTGTCCGCCGCTTCTTGGATTTGGGCAGAAAGCTGTGTGCCGTCCGCCTCCAAGTATTTGTGCTGATACGAGCGCGAAAGCCCCATAATATCAGCATACAAAAGGCGCGTGTATAAACGCAAATCCTCGTCATCCGCCATTTCGCTGACGCGCTTTAACAGCGCGCGCTCGCGGGTTTTGTCGAGAACGGGCATATGGTTTGCCTGTTTGTATTTTGCGACCTCCGTCGACAGCTCCATCCGCTTTAAAAACAGCGGCACCAACTGCGCGTCGATTTCGTTGATTTGTTCTCTGATGTCTTGTAAATCCATAGTTTACGCCCCCAAAAGCATATCCAAAACCGTGATTGCCGTGACCGCTTCGACCACGGGTACAGCACGCGGCACAATACACGGGTCATGGCGCCCGACAATTCTTAAAGTTTCTTCGGTTTTGGTTTCTAAATGCACGCTTTGCTGCGGTTTGGCGATAGATGCCGTGGGCTTTATTGCCACACGGAACACCACGGGCATACCCGAAGTAATCCCGCCCAAAATGCCGCCGTGATTGTTGGTGACGGTACGGATTTCACCGTTTTCGACACAAAACGGGTCGTTGTTTTCGCTGCCGCGCAAAGCACTGCCCGCAAAGCCGCTGCCGAATTCCAAGCCCTTGACGGCGGGAATGCCGAACAGATTTTTTGCAAGCTGATTTTCCACGCCGTCAAACATCGGGTCACCGATACCGGCGGGTAAACCCACAACGGCGCATTCAATCACGCCGCCGACGGAGTCGGTATTCATGCGCGCTTCTTCTATCGCCGCCTGCATTTTTTCGCCCTGTTCGTCTGAGAGCACGGGAAACGGCTTTGCCGCAACATCGTCTGTTTGCACATGGACTTTGTCAAACGGCGTATCTTCTATGCCCGCGACAGAGGCGATATGCGCGCGCACCGAAACGCCTTTTTCTTCGAGAATTTGCAGACAAATTGCACCCGCATAGCAAAGAGGTGCTGTCAGCCTGCCCGAGAAATGCCCGCCGCCTGCAATATCGTTGAATCCGTGATAGCGCACCGCTGCGGCATAATCGGAATGTGCGGGGCGAGGGGTCAGGCGCAAGTTGTCATAATCCTGTGAGCGCGTGTTGGTGTTTTCAATCATCACGCCGAGCGGCGCGCCGCAGGTCACGCCGTCCAAAAGCCCCGAAAGTACCACGGGGCTGTCCGGCTCTTTGCGGGAAGTGGCAAACTTTGCCCTACCGGGTGCGCGCCGCGCCATAAACGCGTTCACCTTTTCCTCGTCTACCGAAAAGCCTGCGGGCAGTCCGTCAATCACCGCACCGATGGCTTTGGAATGGGATTGCCCGAATACGGACACCTGTATGTTTTTACCCGTCAATATCGAGGACATTTACTTTCCCTCCTAATTTTTCAAAATCCGCAAAAAAATGCGGGTAGGATTTTCTGACCGCTTGGGCTTCGCGTATCGTTGTTTTTTCGCGTGCGACGGCAGCGGCAATCGCCATAGACATTACCATGCGGTGGTCGTTAAAGCCGAACACATCGCCGCCGCGAATCCCCTCGCCGCCCCAAATGACGAGCCCGTCATCGGTTTCGGCGCAGACAACGCCCAAATTGGTTAAACATTCGTTGACCGCCGCCAGACGGTCGCACTCTTTTATCCGCAACCGTGCGGCATTGGTAACGGTGGTTGCACCCGTTTCACAGGCGGCCGCCGCAACAGACAAAATCGGCACCAAATCGGGAATGCCCGACGCATCAATCTGTACGCCTTTTAAGGGCGCAGGCGAAACCGTGACCGCGTCGCCGTCCACTTCGATTTTTGCACCCATTTTCACGAGAACATCTAAAATCGCTTTGTCGCCTTGCACAGAGTGGAGATTTAAGCCCGTTACCGTGACAGGCGCGCCAAGTGCCCCCGCCGTTAAGAAAAATGCGGCGTTCGACCAATCCCCGTCCACCGTAACGGTTTCGGGGCTTTTATAAGTTTGCCCACCGCGGATTTTATAGGTGTTTTCCGCAGTTTCCACCGCAATACCGAAGGTGTGCAGGGTGGAAAGCGTCATATCAATATAGGCTTTTGACTCCACGGGCGGCAACAGTTCAATTTCGCTGTCGCCGGCGAGCAAGGGAAGGGCAAACAACAGCCCCGTCACATATTGCGAACTGACATTGCCTTTTAAAGTGAATTTGCCCGCCGTCAACTGCCCTTTTGTTTCAATCGGGAACACCCACGGCGGCGAAAAGGTCACGCCGTGTTCGCCCATGGCGTTGCGCAAATCGGTCACGGGGCGTTCGGGCAGTCTGCCTTTTCCGGAAAACACGCCGTTTTTGCCGAGCGCGGACACCACAGGCAGTAAAAAGCGTAAAGTAGAGCCGCTTTCGCCGCAGTCGAGCTGTACGGTCTCTGCTGTGTCTCTTGCAATCGGTGCGACTGTAATTTCATTTTCCCCGTATTCGATACTTGCGCCGAGCGCCCGCAGGCACTCCGCCGTTGCGCGGATATCCTCGGACAGCACATTGCAAAAAAGCACGGTAGGCTTATCGGCAAGTGCGGCACCAATTAACAAACGGTGCGCGTCGGATTTAGAGGAAATTGCGGGAATGGTGCCGCAAAGTGCGTGCGGCGTTATTTCTGCCTTCATACGCGCGTCCCCTGTTCTATCACATTTTTGAGCATTGCGGTATCGGTTTTATATAAAACACATTCGCCCAAAGTTTTGGGCACAATCAAGGTAATTTTGCCGCCGTCGCGCTTTTTGTCGGACAGCGCGTGCGCGAACAGGTCCTCTGCCGAAAACGGTGTTTCGGTCGGCAAATGATATTTTTGCAAAACGGCAATCAAATCCGCGGTACAGTCGGTTTCGGTCAAGCCGCATTTGTACGCGCCGCGCGCCATCAGCACCATACCGATGGCAACACCTTTGCCGTGCGACACGGTAAAATGACTGCACCCCTCGACCGCGTGGCCCAAGGTGTGGCCGAAGTTCAAAAGCCCGCGAAGCCCCAAATCACGCTCGTCTTTTTCCACAACATCGCGCTTAAAGGTTACACAGCGCGCAATGACGGTTTCGATTTGTTCTTTTGCTTCGTTGTCCTGTAAAAAGTCAAAGAATTCGCGGCTGAAAATCGCGCCGTATTTAATGACCTCTGCCATACCGTCCGAGAATATCTCATCGGAAAGCGTGGACAGCGTTTGCGGGTCACAAAGCACCGCACGCGGCTGGTAAAACGCGCCGACCAAATTTTTGCCCGCCGACAAATCCACCGCCGTTTTGCCGCCGACGGACGAGTCCACGCACGAAAGGAGCGTGGTCGGGATTTGCACAAAGTCAATTCCGCGCTGATAGGTCGCCGCCGCGAAACCCGCCATATCGCCGACAACACCGCCGCCCAGCGCGACAATACAGTCGGTGCGCGTGACATGATTTTCGGCCAAAAGCTCCAAAATCTCGCCGTACACGCGCAAATTCTTGGACGCCTCGCCGTTCGGGAACACGAATTTCAGCGTGCGAAAGCCCGCCGCTTGTAAGGATTGCTCTGCACGCGCCGCATACAGCGCATCGACAACATCGTCGGTCACAAGCACCGCCGTTTGCGCCTTCGTCACCGCGCGGGTATACGCGCCGCATGCGTCTAAAATCCCGTTTTCAATATAAATGGTATAGGGTACGCCTGTGTTTACTGCTACTGTTTTCATATGGATTATCCTTTGCCGTCAATTTGTTCCTTACGGTCACTGCCCGCTTTTAATAGTGCGTGCAGGGTTTCTGCATCGCGCGCTCTGAGCGCGTCGGCATATTCCTGCAAGTGGGCGATAATGCCCTCGACCTCCCGCAGTAAATTATCGTCGTTATCCAAAAACAGCTCCGTCCACATATCGGCATTGAGTTTTGCCACACGGGTTAAGTCTTTGTAACTGCCCGCCGAAAAGCCGTTGTGCACCTGCGCTTCGGGACTTTTGACATAGGCGTTGGAGACAACATGCGCAAGTTGCGAAGTGTAGGCAATAATGCGGTCGTGCTCCTCAGGGGTAGAAATTTGGATATTGGTAAAGCCGATGGACAAAAACAAATCTTTGAGCATTGCCATCTGTGCAATCTCCGCATCTTCCGGCGGCACCAAAATCATCGAAGCGTTTTGGAACATATCGACATTCGCATACGAAAAGCCCGACATATGGAGTCCCGCCATCGGGTGCGCGCCGTAAAACACAAAGCCGTGTTCCTTTGCCGCTTTCCAAAGGGGCTCGCAAATGACGCGTTTTACACCGCAAGCGTCGAGCACTATCGCGCCTTTTTTCAAGGTCGGCGCGTATTTCAGCACAAAATCCACGGTTAATTGCGGATACAGTGCGCAAATGAGCATATCGCAATCCGCGATTTCTTCGTCGGTCAGTTCCCCGTCAATCGCGCCGAGCAGTTTCGCTTTCAAAACCACCTCTGCCGTTCTGTTCCAACCGAGCACCGTGTGCTCCGTATAAAATTTTAAGGCTTTGGCAAGCGAGCCGCCAATCAGCCCCAAGCCGACAATCCCGATTTTCATAGGCTTCATTCCTTTACTGCGTTCAAAATCTTTTGCACGCCCGCGGTGACCTCTGCAAATTCTTCGGGGCGCAATGCCTGCGGTCCGTCGCACAGCGCGTGCGCGGGGTCGTTGTGCACTTCAATCATCAAGCCGTCTGCACCGCAAGCCGCCGCCGCAAAAGACATGGGCTTTACAAGGCGCGCAATGCCCGAAGCGTGGCTCGGGTCAATAACCACGGGCAGGTGTGACATTTCCTTTAACATCGGCACAGCGGACAAATCCAAAGTGTTGCGCGTTGCCGTTTCAAAGGTGCGAATGCCGCGCTCGCACAAAATGACCTTTTGGTTGCCCTCCGCCATAATGTACTCCGCGCTCATTAAAAGTTCCTGCAAGGTAGCGGCCAGCCCGCGTTTTAAGAAAATGGGCTTGTCTGTTTTGCCGAGCTCCTTTAACAACTCGAAATTCTGCATATTTCTGGCGCCGACTTGAATAATATCGACATCTTCAAACAGCGGCAGGTGCGACGCGTCCATAATTTCGGTCACAATCGGCATACCCGTTTCTTTTTTCGCCTCTAAAAGCAGTTCCAAGCCTTCTGCACGCATCCCTTGGAACGCATAGGGCGAGGTGCGCGGCTTGAACGCACCGCCGCGCAAAATGTTGGCACCCGCGCGCTTTACATCGCGCGCGATGGACAAAATCTGCTCGCGGCTTTCGACCGAGCAGGGCCCTGCGAAAAATTGGAAATTCCCGCCGCCGATTTTTACGCCGTTCACATCAATTACCGTGTCATCGGGGTGGAATTTGCGGTTGGCGTTTTTGTAAGGCTCGGAAATACGCTTGACTTTTTCAACAATATCCAAGCCCTGAATTAAGTCAATATCCACTTTGCTCGTGTCGCCGATAAGCCCCAAAATCGTTTGGTACTGCCCCACGACCGAGTGCACCGAAAGCCCTTGATTTTCGAGCCAATCGGTTAAATTTTTTACTTTTTTCTGTTCTGCATGGTCTTTTAAAATCACAACCATTTTTACTGCCCCTTTTCTTTGAAAAAATCTTTCTGCCAAACAAAAAACCCGCAGTGCATTTCACTGCGGGCGTAGTTTTCAAGACGAACACGAAAAATCGGCGAACTACACATTTACAGCGAAATTCAACTTAACCTTGCCAAAAAAGCTGGTAAAGTAAAAGTAAAAATATGCAACTGTAAACGCGAATTTCGGCATATTGCTTTTCCTTCCGATGTTCTCGCTTTGTTCAGCGGTATGCAACAATGCTATCACTTGCGGGGGAAAAAGTCAACACTTTTTTATAAAAAAACGCGTATTTTCAGCGATTGTGAAGTCGCCTTTGCACTTGATTGCCGACCGAAAATAGTGTATACTTTTAAACATAATAAGAATTGCGGCAAACACCTTTGATTTTAGCAACCGCAGGATTTCTGCAAGGAAGGATTAAAACTTTATGGTTCGGGAATTAAACGAAAAAAATCTGATTTATCAAATTCGCCAATATCATCTCAAACGCCGTGTGTATTTTCACACGGAAATCGACTCCACCAACAACGAAGCGAAAAAACTCTGCAACGAAAACAAGGGCGGCGGCGCGCTGGTGGTTGCCGACTGCCAAACCGCCGGCAAAGGGCGTTTGGGCAGGACTTTTTGCTCGCCTGCGGGCACGGGGCTCTACTTAACCGCCGTGTATGAACTCGACGGCAGTGAAAAGAATTTCGATTTGATTTCCTCTCTTGCCGGGCTTGCCGTGCGCGACACGCTTTATAATATGTTTAATTTACAAACCACCATCAAGTGGCCGAACGATGTGCTGTATGAGGGCAGAAAGCTCTGCGGCATTCTTTGCGAGGTTGTCAATGTCAACAATCGCCCGAAATATGTGGCGGTCGGCATAGGGGTGAATGTGCAACACGGCGCGTTCCCCGACGATGTAGACTGCATTGCGGGCGCGGTGGGTGACTACTGCACCGACGAAATCGACCGCAACGAGCTTTGCATTGAGCTTGTGCACAATTTAGACCGCTACATTTTACGCAGCCGCGCCTTGCAGGAGGACAGCAAAGAAGTCGTTGACCGCTTAAAAGCCTGTTCGGCAACGCTCGGGCAGATGGTGCGCGTGATTACCCCCGAAAAAGAATTTGATGCGCGCGTTTTGGATATTGCCCCGAATGGCGGCTTGCGCGTTTCCACCGCCGAGGGCGAACAGGTCATTACCTCGGGCGAGATTGTTCATATTCGGTAAATTGGGGTTTGTCTATCCAATCGTAGGGGCGAACTGTGTTCGCCCGCCCGCT